>DRSQ01000095.1 GCA_011372505.1 Chlorobaculum parvum
CAACGTGCTGGTAAACCACTGGCCGTCGCGCCGGAATGGGCAGTACCAGTCCGAGCCGCTCCGCATCGCCGTAGCCGAGCGCTGCGGCCAGCTCGTCAACGAGCTGCTCAAGCCCAACCGGCAGGCCTACTCAGAGGTTCCCGACGCCACCGGAGAACTTGAAAAGCTGAATGCGCGATGGAACCGCAACCTCCTCCTGATGGGCGACTTCAACGACGATCCGTTCTGCCGCAGCATTACCGATTATCTGCTCGCCTCGAAGGATCTCGACAAGGTCGAAGAGGAGGTGAAAGCGTCGCCACGCCACGAAATTCCGGCCATCGACGCGTACATCAAGCGCCAGCCCGCGCTGTTCAACCTTTCGTGGCCGCTCTTCGCCGAGCCGGACACAGGCACGATCTTTTTCAGCGGCGACTCGGCCAATACAATGAACCAGTTCGATCAGTTCATCGTGTCGCGCGGACTCTGGTACGGCGAATCAGGCCTCAAGGTGCGGCCAAAGTCGATGCAGATTTTCACCACGCCGGAAATGGCCTCCTCAATCAAGAAAAGGCCAAAAGCATTCGATAAGAAAACCAAAAAAGGGTTCAGCGACCACTTCCCGGTCGAGCTGATCATCGATACGGTATAGAACTTGCACGACAGCGGGCGGACATATAGCTCCGCCCCAACCGATCGTCGATCACATCAAAACGAACCAGCCCCGCTTCCAGCTTTTTCCTGTTCAAAAACATTCCACCTGCACCAGATCGCCCTCCGGCCCATTGGCATCGAAAAATCGTTTTTTTTCTCGAACTTCGCGAACAACATAACAATCATTAACCCCTATTCACAAAGAGCGGTCAACATTTCTGAGCGGGGCGCTCTGGCGGCAATCCTGAAGGGCAGGCTGGTCAGGAAAGGGAACCTTGTTCACCGTCTCATGCGTCAACCCGCCCCACCTTTTCAATGCGTAGCTGAAAAGCGAGACACCGAAACAGCGAGGAGCCAAAAAATGTGACCGATGACCTTCAGCACGCCCTCGCCACCGTTGGCAGCGAACGCACCGACTTCGGCAGTGGCGTGCAGCCCGAAAAGCTGTGGAAATACCACTACGTAATTCCAATACAACACTTTACCGATCCAATCACCCTGAACACCTACAGCTCCTTTGACGAAGGGCTCAAAACAATTGAAACCAATTTTGCCTCCAACGTTGCCCACACCAAACTGGTGTACAAGCTGGTTTTCACGGAGCAAAAAACGGCGGGATTCGGTATCGCGCAACAGAGGACAAGGAGAAGGGTAAAGGCAAGTTCCTGGCATTCATCGGCGAAGAGAAGAATATTGCGGCCATGCCGTACGAAATCATCCGGCAAGGCAAACCGGTGACGATGCTGAATCGAAACGCAGCCGGGTGCTCAACACAGTCAGAATCAACCTCAAAAGATTTATGAGAAACCTGAATTGCAACACGGTCATCAAAATCCGCACTTCAGCAAAGTCATGCAATCCAACAAATCGCACCACATATAAAGCGTAAATTTTGCGTGCACTTTACTATTTATAAATCGAAAGAATATTATCATACTAACGTTAGTATGCTGTTGCGTTCTGCTTGGCCATGCGTATGGCAAAGGGATAACCATACCAGATCGGCAAAAAACGACGCGATTCAAAAGCGTTTCGAATAACGGCACAGATGTCACCACCGAAACAGTTGAATATTCATGAGCTATACCTGTCCTGCGTAAAATAGATCACTCCTGCCGGCTGCCCTACTGGCCGCCGTCTCGTCACAGCAAATGAAGTAATCAAAGCTATTCAGAAACCGAAGACGATCGTGCTCGCATCAGTTGTCCTGATATGGAGACGCTACGAAGCCCGAAGCTTCAAACCAACATCAGAAGTTACCATGAAAAGAGTTCTGCTCTCATTATTGATGATTGGGTTACTATGCTTGATTCCGGCTGTTAGTCGCGCCAAGATGGCGATATACGATTATCATGCCGCGATCAACAGCCGGTTTTACAGCGAAGCTGATAAAAATTTCATTGGCGATCCATACGACTTTTCAGGGGTAGGTCAAAGCAACAGCTCTGACCGTTGGGCAACGCTGGTAAGCGACAACTGCTTCATTTCCGCTAACCATTACCACCCAGGTGTTGGCGAAACGATAACATTCTATGAAACCAACGATCTGAGTGGAACAAGTTACAGTTACACGGTCACGGGAGGACAGCGAATCGGGACGACTGACCTTTGGATCGGCTGGTTTGATACCGCTGTCGATACGTCCATTGAACGCTATGAGGTTCTGGATATGGCAAATGATGGGGATTATACCGGTCTTGAACTATACATTTATGGCAAACCCAACGTCGTTGGCACAAACACCATTGACTGGGTTGACAATGAAACGAACGTTTTAGGCTCATACCATACCATCTGGTACGACTACGATAGCATTGCCAATGAAGCCCGTCTGCAAAGCGGTGATTCAGGGGCGCCAAGTTTCGCAGTTGTCAACTCCAGCCTTGCCCTGGTCGGAGTCCATTCGGCGGTATGTAAGGATTTGAACAGCTCTATCGACACCTTCGTCCCGGCATACCTTGATGAAGTAAACATCGTCATTACCGAACAAAATCAATTACCGACAACGGTGCCTGAACCAGGCATGTTCTCGTACCTGCTGGTAATTTCATGCTATCTCTGGGTTCAGCGGCGGCACAACAGTGCGGCGTAAAATCTTGTAGGCAAAAATCCGGATTCAAACCCCTTTAAACTCGTGTTTGCGAAACAATTCGCTAAAAAGCTGACAGCAAGAACGCCATAGTGTCAACCCACAACGCTTAGAGCTAAACAAGTCAGCACGAAACCAAAGACCGGGCAGATTCAGCTTTTGCTGCTTTGCCAATTCGACTGGAATTACCGCGTCGCAATACTTCCCGCAACAATAATCGGCCATGTAATCTTCTGCATTACATGACGTGCCGAGTTGCGTCCTAAAAAATCGGGCTTTCCTACGCATCCCTATACATCATTAACAACAAACCAAAAGGGCGAGCACACAGGCCCGCCCATACAGCTCTGTCGTCACGCATCACAAGCACGAATGGCGCAGGTCGATCTTCTGCTTGTGCTTTTCCGAAAATACGAGGCGCTGGTTCATGTCAAGCGATGGTTCCGGAACTTCGGTGCGGCCCACGATATGCGCGGGCACACCAGCGACCGTATAGTGCGGCGGCACATCGTCGAGCACCACGCTACCCGCGCCTATTTTCGCGCCTTCACCGATGGTGATGTTGCCAAGTATCTTCGCACCCGCGCCGATCATCACAGACTTGCCAACCTTTGGATGGCGATCGCCCGACTCCTTGCCGGTGCCGCCGAGCGTCACTTCGTGCAGAATCGAGACGCTGTCATCCACCACGGCGGTTTCACCGATGACAAGACTCGTGGCGTGGTCAAGCAAAATGCCTTTACCAATCCGGGCCGCCGGGTGGATATCGACTGCGAACACCTCCGACATGCGGTTTTGCAGGAAATAGGCCAGCGACTTGCGCTCGTTCTTCCACAACCAGTGCGCAAGACGGTACGACTGCAACGCTTGATAGCCCTTGAGGAAAAGCATGATTTCAAAATAGTTCACAGCCGCCGGATCGCGCTCTTGCGTAGCCACCATGTCACAGGCAGCGCAACGGACAGACTCCGGATTATGCCGGTAGAAATCCTCGAAAATACCCTCCAGCACCGGCGGTGGGAAGTGCTTCGAGCCAAGCTTAACGGAAAGCAGCATCGCCAGCGCCGGGGAGAACTCGTTGTAGCGCAAAATATGCTGCTCAAGAAAGAGCCGTATCTCCGGCTCGCGCTCGCACTCAAGACGCGCCTCTTCCCGAATCAACGACCAGATATCCTGTACACTCATAATACTCCTTAATGACTTGTGACCAAGAGCTGAAAACACACGCAGTATGATGCTATAAAGTCCCGGCACTTTGTTAAAGGTTTCCTGTTACCGCAATCAAAATGGCAACACCGACGAGCACGAATGTACATAAAAGATCGTAAAACAAGCACTTGGCCGCTTGCCACAAAAACGCGCAGAGGGACGGGTCAGACGGAAAATAGTCCATGTTTTCTAAAAAATTTTACGTACACTTGGCTTGCAGTTCCATGAACACGACCACACGCAACACCATGCTTATTTCACGGAAAATTGAGATCGATTACGGCCACACCCTTCCGAACAGCTTCACCTTCTGCAACCAGTTGCACGGCCACCGCGGCGTCATTGTAGCCACGGTCGAAGGCCCGGTCATCGAGCGCGACGGCGATGCCGAACAGAGCATGGTAATGGACTTCAAGTTCCTGCGCGAAATCATGGACAAGCACATTCATGACGCGCTCGACCACGGCTTCGCGGTCTGGAAGGAGGACAAGGCGGACCTCGAATTCATCCTCAAACGCAACACCCGCGCCCTCGTGACCGACGAGCCGCCGACCGCCGAATACCTCGCCAAATGGGCCTTCCAGCAAATCGAAGACAAACTTCCCGAAGGCGTCGTCCTCAAAAACCTCCGCTGGTACGAAACGCCGAACAATTGGGCAGACTTCACTGGCGAGTAATCGCAAGATTACTCACAAACCAACACGCCAGCTATCTGGCTGCGAACGCCTCCTCCCTTCAACACCGAAAGCGCTGATAACACCCACCAGCACCACCACCATCGTGTCCATGGTACGCTTGCCGACTTGACGCCTTTACCAACGGCTAAAAAAGCATTACTTTTGAAGTGTGTACCTTGATCATTCACTGAAGTTAAAAGGAGATACTCGTGGGTAACCAGCCTCAAAATCCGGTAACTACTCATTTAAAAAGGCATTATATCGTTGTCGTTCATGGAATGGGCGAGCAGAAAATCAATGTGACCGCACCGGCTGTCGTCGAACGATTTGCCGAAGCACGACACAGCACTGAAGATGATGCCGGCGACGGCGCGGCACAAAAGCGACCGAAAGCCTCGTCGAAATCACCGGATTACCACTTCATCATCCCCGCAAATCTCTCCGAACAAACCGTTCGCAATAATGGCTACGGCCACGGCTGGGCCGAGTTCGAGAATATCCCTGTCAAAAAACCCGCATCATCACCGCCGCTACCCGAATTTGACGGCTCGATCGCCACGAAATCCTGCGGCAACAACTTCAGATTTGTCGATATCGACTGGCAATTCATCCTCAGAAGCGATATCGAGACGTTCGGCTCCCCAACCGAGAAGTGGTCAAAAGCGCTGCTTGAACGCCTCGAACACCGTCAGCGTCAGCTGCGCAAAGCGCACAAAAAAACGGTAGCAGCATGGGCAATCCCGATGCTCCGGTCGATGGTCAACACGGCGCTTCCACTCAAAAAGATCTTATCGCTTAACTATGCCGATCTGACAAAACTGGTGTTCGACGGCTTCCTTGGCGATGTCCATCTGTACGGAGATTTCGGCAGAACCCGAGGCCGAGCGGTCAGGCACTTCCATGTCGTGCTGGATGAAATCATGATACGGGATTTTCTGCATTGGCACTGGGTGATCTCCAAAGAAAACCCAGAACAACAATACCAGCCACCGGAATTCACCATTATCGCGCACAGTCTCGGAACCATCATGAGCTTTGACGCACTGGTGTACGCTCATATCAGAGACGATATCCGACGAAACAACTATGCAAGCCAGCAATGGCCTGAAAGCCTACCCTTTCCCGGCTACGATTTCATGCCAAAAATCGAAGAAAAAAACTGGGACTACCTGCATGGCAAAATGCGCGACATCTGGACAGACAAACAAACAAAACCCGAGACCCTTGATATTATCCGGGAAATCATTCCAAATGCAAACGAGCTGTTCAAGGAAGATTCATTTCAAACAAATGGACAATCAAAAGCAAACAACAAGATTCCCGCGCCCGATATTCCTTATCTGTCCTGGAAAAAACATATAAAAAATTATATCACGCTCGGCTCGCCGATTGACAAGTTTTACGTACTCTGGCCGGATAACTATGCTCATCTCGATGAGAAGCCGAAAGAGGGACAGGACGACTTCCTCGCCTCATCGGCAGAAATCAATCACTATAACTTCTGCGACGAACAAGATCCGGTGGGACATCATCTCGAAGAGGTCATGAGTACCCGAGTGTACAACAAACTGTTTAAAAGCGATCCGACCGGCAATCATGATGTTGTCTTCAGACGTTATGGCGTTCCCGGATTTGCCCACGTCAAGTATTTCAATGACAAAAAGCTGTTTCTGAAAATCATTGACCATATTATCGACCAGAAAAAACCGGAGCACAACAACAGCTTTCTCTGGCAAGAGATTCACGAAAATAAACTCGCGTTCAAATCAGCGAAACGGTGGGCCTATTACCTGATTCCACTGATTGCCTCGCTGGCGACCACGGCGCTTGTCAGCTATGGAGTCATGAACGACTCGCTGTTGTGGCGCTGGCTATCGCTCATTGCCGCCGTGTTGCTCTGGGTTCAGCCAAATCTGCTGACGGCATACACGGATGAAGCCATTGACAGCCGTAAAATGGCCCACTCCTGGCTTGAAGACAAATGGAATAAAATCCGGCCTGTCAGAGGCATTTTCAGTCGTCTGGTCAGCGCCGCCATCGAGTGGAGAAGAATCCTGATCGTCGAAAGCCTCGGCTCAAATACCGTACCGGTTGATGATACCCCCTATGATGTTAGCGAACGCATAGCTTTCCAAAGCCAGGAGATGACCGACAAGCCCTTGAAGTATTTTGCTTTACTGGTCACCGTCGCAACCTTATCCCTCGCCGGAAGCCTTGCGCTGGGTTATACGCTTTATTATCCGGTTGAGGCTGACAAATTATTACACATCCACGTATTCACTCATCTATCCACTATTTCGGGACCGTGGTTAAACGCAGAAAAAATCGCGTTCTTCTTCACGCTGAGTTATAGCTTTGTACGCTTTTACGTTGCGTTTTCATTTCTTACAGCGTGGCACAAATGTAAACCAGAAAAACACAAACAATAAGCAAATATATTGCAAACTCACCGCTATATCGGTGACATCGTGCTGCATCACCGGCGGAATACCAAACAGCACGTCACGCCGCGGTGTGACGTGCTAATCTGTTGTATGAATGCAACGAGAAAATGGTGATAGCTCTGAGGAGCAATAGCGATCGATTCAGGCACTACTTGGCCCTCGGTTCAAGCGGTATGCAGTTGGGCAAGCACCTGCCGCCGGATTAATTCTGTAGAGTCGTGGAACATACGCGTCAATCGGCAAGCACCAGTTCGTTCCGTGCCCAAACACTTTCGAGATTGATCTCCGGGTTCAGCAAACGTACAAATCGCCCGGCTCTCTTCCTGCCGAGAATCTCGCACAAAACGCTCTGATCGGGATGATCGATAGCAAGCACTGTTCCGGGAGTCAGGCCGTTTTTGGGATAGAAATCGACCAGCCACTCCTGCGTCTCCTGTTCGATGCATTCGAGAAAATGGATGAAAACGGGGCGCTTGTGATTGTACATGCTGATCTTGCCTTGAAAAAACTCCCCCCTAACTTGATCGATTTGTAATAAAAAAAGCCCTCACCCATGGGCTTAAAGTGTTATTTTGTAATGAGTAACTGTAAAATCACCATTCAAAACAACACAACCCGGCAGGTGGAGAGCTTCATGGCAAAAGATAACAGGAATCGGGAGAAAAAGGAACAGAAAATCAGTGCTATTGAGCAAACCGATGATCAGCTGACTGGCAGAGCAGGTTTGGGAGTCTTTGCC
>DRSQ01000096.1 GCA_011372505.1 Chlorobaculum parvum
GAAGGCCTTGTGCTCGATCTCCTTTTTGCGACGGCTCAGTACCATCAGCTTGCAGGCGTCGCGTGGCGATTCGGGGTGATCGGCGATTCGTGTTTTGGGGAGATTGTAGCGAAAGTTCGAGAGCCGCATGTCGTATTGGGGGTCTATGAGTAATGAGCCCTGAAAAGGAGAACTTAAATATAGGGTGTGTCGGCAGAAATACCAAAACCGGGAGAAAGCTACTACATTCTCCCGGTACGGTTTGGCATCAGTTCAGGGAAATGGTGGTTTCCTTGCCTTTTTTAAGGGTTACGGAACGACCTCCGATCAGGGCCGGTTTTTCGTCCGCATCGGACTCCGTAAGGGTGACCGTAATGCTGGATGGCGTGAGTACTACCCGGTACCAGTTTTTCTGGAAGCAGAGATTGGTTTCGATTGACCTCCAGTGTGACGGGAGATTCGGGTTGATATTGAGCATCTCCTTGTGGAATGCGATGCCTGCGAAATAGCGGGTTACCGTATCGATGGTGCCAGCCATCACGCCGCAATGGATGCCCTCCTGCGTTGTTCCGCCCTGAGTGTCGTTAATATCGCTTTTGAGGGCTTCGACAAACCAGTTCCAGGCAGTTTCGTGGCCATCCTGCAGATATCCGGATATGATCGAGTGCACCACCTTGCTCAGGGTCGAGCCGTGGCTGGTTCTCGGTTCATAGTATGTATAGTTGTCGCGCACGAACCTAGCGGAATCGGGGATGGAGTAGCCGAGTTTCTCAAGCAGCTCGCAGACCTCCTTTTGGTTGAGCGTATAGAAGGTCATCAATACGTCGGCTTGCTTGGCCACCTTGTAATGGTCGGGCGAATCGTTTTCGGCTTTCAGAATGCGGTCCATACGGTGAATGTTGCCATATTTGAGCCGGTAATGTTCCCAGTCCAGTTCTTTTAGGTCCATGTAACCGTCGAACTGTTCGAGGATGCCGTTTTTGTCGATGAGCACGTTCATTTTGCTCATGATCTCTCGCCACTGCATGAATTCGTCGTGTCCGATACCGATGCTCTGGATGAGTTTGTCGAGTACGACGGGTTCGAGCTGCTGGCTGACTTCGATTGCTTTTTCAAGCAGCCAGGCGGTCATAATGTTGGTGTAGGAGTTGTCCTTCAGACCGGGTTTGTCGGAACCGGGCAGCTCTTCATGGAACTCGTCGGGACCCATGACCCCTTCGATGTGGTAGCGTCCGGTTTCGGGCGAGAATTTGGCGATACTCGACCAGAAGCGCGCGATTTCGAACATCATCTCTGCACCATAGTTGTTCAGGAACTCGGTGTCACCGGTGTCGTGCACGTAATGCCATGCATTGTAGAACACGGCTATCGAGACGTGGCGTTGGCGGCAGCTCAGATCGGGATCCCATGCGCCGCTCTTCGGATTGTAGTGGATGGTCGGGGTTTCCTCGCGGCCATCATCGGCGGTCTGCCAGGGATACATGGCTCCGTGGTAACCGTTTTCTCGGGCGTAGTCGCGAGCTGCGTCGAGATGGTTGTAGCGGTACATCAGCAGAGCACGAGCCACCTCAGGCAGATGCTCGATGTAGAAGGGCATGATATAGATTTCATCCCAGAAGTAATGGCCGCGATACCCTTCACCGCTCAGACCGCGCGCAGCGATGCTGGCGTCGATGGAGACGTTATGCGGTGAGGCGGTCGAGACAAGGTGGTAAATGTGCAGGCGAAGGACAAGCTGGGTAAAGCGATCGCCCTGAATTTTCATGTCACTTTTTTTCCAGACACTCTCCCAGGCATCGCAGTGGCTCTGGAACAGGTCGTCGTATCCTCCCGCCGAGCCAATCGTTTCGGTTCCTGCTGCGGCCGGATCGGTCTGGTCTTGATCGCGAGAAGTGTGAATTGCTACCACCTTTTCAATCGTGCATCCCTTGTTGGGTTCGACCTTCAGCCGGAAGTGCTCGCTGATGCGCCGGGGGCTTTCGGTAAGAAGGCCTTTACTCGTCGTATTGCCGTGGTAACCGCATTTGATGCTCGTGCGGGCGTGGGTGACGATGTCGGTGTCGGAATTATTGGTGCGCACGTGCAGGAACATGCCGCCGTGCTCTCCCGACTCTCCCTGATCGACATGGTCGAGGTGGTCGTTCGACAGGCTGCTGTAGCGCTGCACACCCTGGTTCCTGACCGTGCCGTCGATGGTGGAGCGGATTTCGATTTCGGTCGAGTAGTTGACCGGTTCAATGACATAGCGCATGGCTGCCAGATGCGGATTATCCATGCTGCAAAAGCGCTGGCTCTTGATCCTGGTGATGTTGCCGAGCGTGTCCTGGAAGACGATGTCGCGCTCCATCACTGCGTGCTTCATGTCGAGATTCTGCCGGTAGCTCAGGATTTTCTGCTCCAGCGGATTGATGAAATCGCCGTTACCGATCCGGAACTCGATGGGCAGCCAGTTGGGGGCGTTGACCATGTCGTTGCTGATGACCGTCTGGCCGTGTACCTCCGAGGGGAGCTTGTTGAACACGCCGGCCAGGTAGGTGCCGGGGTAGTGATTTCGGGAAGCCATGCCGCTCTCGAAGGCTCCACGGATGCCCATGTAGCCGTTGCCGGTGGTGGTCAGCGACTCTCTGAGCCGCTCATCCCGAGTCACCCAGGAGTCGTAACGGAGGTTCCAGCTCTCATGTTCCAGCCCCTTGTCGAACCATTCCTCGATCTGTTCGATGCTGATTTCGCTGAGGTCGCGCACCACGATGTCGGCGCCCTCTTCCTTGAGCTTGATGCCCTCGATTTCGCGGGCTATGCCGAGTACCAGCCCGAAGTTTCCTCTCGAACCGGCCTGAACGCCCGAAATGGCGTCTTCGACCACGACGCAGTCATGTGGTTCGAGGCCGAGGTTTTCAGCGGCGGTGATGAAAATATCGGGATTGGGCTTGCCCTTGAGCTTCATTTCAATGGAAACTTCGCCGTCAACCCTTGTCTCGAAAAGCTCTTCGAGACCGGCAAGCTCCAGAATAATCTTGCAGTTACGGCTTGACGAGGCGACACCGATCTTTACACCACGAGCAATGAGCGCCTTGATAAAATCGACCGTGCTCTGGAAAACGTCAGGCCCCTCTTTGACCAGAATTTCAGTAAACAGGCTGTTCTTGCGGTTTCCAAGTCCGCAGACTGTCTCCTGCTCGGGAATGTCATCGAGTTCGCCGTAGGGAATTTCAATGTCCCTGGAGGCCAGGAAGCTTTTGACTCCCTCCATGCGTGGTTTGCCGTCCACGTACTTCAGGTAATCATGCGCCGGGTCGAAGGGTACGTAGGGCTCATTGTTGATCTCGGCATAACTTTTCAAAAACGAATTAAACATGGCTTCCCACGCAAGGCTGTGGACTTTTGCCGTGCCGGTAATGACACCGTCGAGATCGAAAATGACTCCTTTGAAATTCATGCTCATTGTGTGAGTTTGGTGTTTAAATAATTGTCAGTTACTCGTGTCAAGCGCTCAAAGCGAAAGCAGCCCGAGAATTGTCAGGAGAATGTCGGGATAGGGCACCGTATAGCTTTTCGGGCAGATTTTCTTGACTTGTCGCATAAGCTCTTCATCTCTTGTGACAAAGATCGCCCAGACATCATCATACATCTCCATCGCTTTGGTCAGCATCGGCAGATCGGACGGGGTATCGCCGCAGACCAGCACCGAACCGCTTTCACGTTCGATGCCGAGCTTTCCGCAGATGAATTCGAGCCCATCACCCTTGTCGAAGTCCCTGATCTGGTGTGTTTCGGGATTGTCATCGATGGTGAGGATGATTTCGATATCCAGGCCGGTATCCTCGATCCTGAAGTTCTTGCCTTCGGGGTCGATGTCTTGCACGATGCCCTTGACCTTTTCGAGGAATGCCGCTGATTCGGCTTCATTGATCGAACGGGTTATGTCCTGACGGGCGATGGTGGTCTGGCCGAACTTGATCTGGAGGGCCGAGCCGATGAAGTTGAATTTCTCGAATGAAGGGTCGCGCAGAAGCAACTGCATCCGCTCGTTGAGCAGTCTAATCAGCTCCTGCTTGCCGGGCGCGATGGGGTAGGAGTGGAAGTGCCCGTCGATGTCGATGAACTCACGACCTTTCGAGCCGGCATAGACAAAGATGTGCTCAGGGTTGATCGAAACGTTCAGAATGCCAAAATCCTTGAGCGGCGCAGAGGTGATGATCAGCGGATACTTGCAGCAATTCTTGGCGAATCGGGAAAGAAAAACCGAGTTATAAATTGGCTGGATCGAGGAGCGGTAACGGCCGCAATAGTTGTTTGTGGTGCCGTCGCGGTCGGTGATGAATGCGCTGAAACTCTTGCCTTTGAGCATCTCAACACCATCGGTGACGTAATCGGTAAAGCCGGGAATGAACTTGGCGAGGTATTCGATGAAGCGGTCTTCGCCGTATTCGAGGTAATAAATATCCTTCTGCAACTCCCTGATTTCGTAAGTCAGATCCACTTCGATCTGCTTCATGCCATCAAGACGCAAGAGGCGCTGGCCGGTGTAATCGTCGATATAGATGGTTTCGAGCGAGTAGAGCGCATTCTTCAGGGACTCGATGCAGCCTTTGCCCACCACCCTCTGTTTCATGATATTCCGAACGATCGGCTCTCTCAGGTCTCTGGTTTCGGATTTAAGCCGATAGAGCTCCTTGAGCGTTCTGATGTCCTGCAATGTAATTGGAAAATTGCAGGTGCGAAGACTTCTCTCATTAACAATCGTAGTATGCATGCGAAGCCGAATGTGGGAAAATGGATAACGAGTTGAAATATAAATCTACGAAAAAAGAGCTTGACGATTCAGTAAATCTTGTTTTTTCTATGTGGGTCAATGCTTGACAGATCAAACGTCTTGCCTGTTTCGTCTTAGTTCTTGCCGTCGCTCGTAACCTCGAAATTGTGAAGGTTCGAGAGGATTTTTCGGTGGATTTCTGGCGGCGTCAAAAGCGCATCGATCATGACGATACGCTGTGGTTCGGCTTCCAGAATCGCGTGATAGCCGGCCCGGACGCGCTGGTAAAATTCAAGCCCTGAATTCTCCATGCGGTCGAGCTCTTCGGATTCAAACGCCAGTGGCAGCGATTTTTCGGAAAACTTCCGCATCAGCGCGTCTTCGGGCGTGAGGTCGAGATAAAAGGTGATGTCGGGGCGAATGCCGTGAGAGGCGATCCGGTTGATATCAGCAAGCATGTCGAGGTTCAGCCCCCGGCCATAGCCTTGGTACGCAGTGGTCGAATCGAAAAAGCGATCCAGAATGACGTCGCAGCCGTCTTCCAGCGCTGGCATGATGATCTTCTCCATCAACTCAGCTCGGCTTGCCGAAAAAAGCAGCAACTCGGCGATCGAGGTGATATCGTTATGGCTTTCGAGCAACAGCTCCCGAATTTGCTCGGCAACGGGTGTGCCGCCCGGCTCGCGAAGGGTCAGCACTTCGCGGCCGCGTTCCTGGAGATGGCGCTTGAGCTTTACGACCTGGGTCGATTTGCCTGCGCCGTCGATTCCTTCGAATGTGATAAACATAAGTTCTTAATGCGCTGGTGTTTTCTCGAAAATAAAATTTTTGACCGCCGCACTGAATTTTTCCGGGTATTCGAGCATGGGGCAGTGGCCGCAATCCCTGAAGACGATCAGCCTGGATGTGGGTATCTCGCGATTGACCAATGGGGCGATTTTCGGTGAAATGTACTGGTCGTGGTCGCCCCAGATGATCAGTACGGGCTGCTTCAATTCGCCGAGTCTCGAACGCAGACCGGTGTGCTGCATATCGAGGTTCATCATATTCCGGTTCAGCTTCATCGTGGTGTCGAAAGCACCGTGATCACGCGCAATGTCGAGCAGCCGCAGGTAGAGCTTGTCGTCGATTGCCTGCCGATTGTGCAGTGCGGCATCGAACATTTTGCGGGACATCTTTTCGGTTGTGGCCAGCGGTTTGAGCAGGTGGCGCACACCGGGCAGGCCGAAAGCTCTTGCCCATGACGGCAGGGTGACGAAGCCGTCGGTATTGCTCAACACCAGTTTGCCGAACGTTCCGGGATGTGTCAGGGCGGTGGCGAGCAGATACTTTCCGCCCATTGAGTGACCGGTGCCGTATACCGGACCCTGCGTGGTTGCGCCGGTTTTATCGAGAAACTCGAGGATCAGATCGGCATAGAGCTGCAGCGAGTAGGCGATCTCCTTCGGCTTGTCGGAGCCGCCGAATCCAAGCAGGTCGAGCCCGAGCACCCTGAATGAGCTGGCAAGCTGCGGGATGACCGAATCGTAAAAGTCGAACGATGCAGAAATTCCGTGCAGAAGAAGCATCACGGGAGCATTGCCTCCTGTATCGAGATACCGGTGCCGGTGACCGCTGAGTGTAATGTACCTGTCTTGAGGCGCCATTGCCAGAGGGCGTTATGATAACAAAGAGGTGTTGTTGCGAGGGTTGAACGGGAAGTAAAAATAAAATAAGCAATGAACGGCAAAAAAACGTTACGATGGCGAGATGGAAAGGTTTGCAGAAAACGATGAAGAGTTATTTTGCGTTTAATGAAAATAGTGTATGTTCCCACCGATGTCACCAAAATACTAACGTAACGTCATGACTCTGAACATGAGCAGCGCGATCCCTCGTTTGCGTCCGCACGGCCGAAGAACGGCATTGCTGCGTCGTGTTGGCATGGCGATTGTTGGTGTGGTGTTGTGCTATGGCTTGCAGGGGTGTTCCGGCAAGCCCGACGACCAGAAAGCTGCAACCCCGGAGGTTCCGGAAGATCACCGCCTGACAGCTCCTATTGATCCTCATACCTCTGCCAAGGATATGCCCAGCTGGCTCGACCTTTATCGTGAGAAACGTCTGGAGAACATCTCAAGTGTCGATCATGTCGTCATCGTAAGGTTCGAGTCTCTCGGAGACCGTGACGAGGTGTATAGCTACTATGCCGACAAGTTTGGCAATGAGGAGAGTTTCTCCTCATTTCGTGATAGCCGCGACATTATCAGCTTTATAAAAGAGGGCTATGGGGTGAAAATCACGCTGATCAACCCATCGAAAAACCTCTGGTCTCTCGAATACCACCAACAGGCGATCTGAGCCCCGTATCTCGGCCGATCAACACTCTACTTCGTTCTGCTTGCTGACCTCAAACGGAGCATTTTCCCTTCCTGCAAGTCCTGCTTTTTCCCCCTCTGTTTGCCGCTTGGCTTGAGTTGTGCATGGATTCATTCAGAAAAATTTTCACGTGAGCGCAGGAATTTCCGGTGGCGGTCGTCGTATTGAGTGAGCGGTTGCCGCATTGATAATAACTGGCACCCGATACGATAAACAAATGAGAGCTATACGATGAAAAAGACGATTATTACGACAGCACTTCTTGCCGGATTTATCGGTGCGGCAGGTACCGCATCAGCAGCAAACAACGACAGGCAGGCTCCGTGCCCGTTCCCAAGCGTTTCCCGGTCGGCCGACGCTCCCGGTTACGGTATGAGGCCGGATGCAAGAGCACAGAAGAGGGCTTCGATCAAACAGGCGCTGAATCTGAGCGATCGTCAGGAACGGAAAATGGTCGAGTTGCGACAGAACTTTTTCACCCGCAGCCGTCCTGTTGTTCAGGATCTCATAAATATGAGACGTGAGCTTGCTCTTGAATCGGTCAGGAAACATCCCAACAAGATGAAAATCGACAAACTCACTCGCAGAATCGGACAGGTGCATGAACAGTTGGCTGAAATGCAAAGCCGCCATCTCCATAATGTGGCGTCAGTGCTTGACGACAAGCAGCTTGACCGGTTTATGCATATGAAAGATCAACGCGGCGACAGGCACTGGAAGAGAAGCTGAGCCGTTCACAGACAAAATAACCGCTGAAAGCAGGAAAGCCGGGATTACCTCTATCCCGGCTTTCCTGTTTCTGATCGATTTTTTCAGTGAGCCTGCCCTGTCGGGCGGATCAGGATTTCGTTTACATCAACATGTGGCGGCTGGCTGACGGCAAACAGTACCGAGCGCGCAACGTCGTCGGGAAGCAGTGCAGGCGCGTCCGGTAACTGAAGCTGATCCCAGAACGGCGTGTTCACCACGCCCGGCTGCACCAGTGTAACCCGTACGCCCGCGTTTGCTACTTCGTTGCGAATCGCCTGCGCCATGCCGGTGACGGCCCACTTGGTGGCCGAGTAGAGGTTCCGTACTGAGGTGATGCGCCCGACCACCGAGCCGGTGACGAGGAAATGGCCTTTGGTTTTGATCAGCTCCGGCAGCGTCAGTCGTGCCGTGGCCGCCGCGCCGAAGAGGTTGGTCATCACCATGTCGCGCCACTCCTCCGGCTTGTGCTTGCCCTCGATAAATGACGAGCCTTTGGAGAAGCCTGCATTGGCGAACACTGCGTCGATCCTGCCAAAGCGGTCGAGTGTTTGCTGCACCATCCGCGCCTGTTGCTCCCAGTCCGCTACGTCGCACGCAACGGCCATCGCCCGACCCGCTCCGAGTTCATCCACAAGCGCTGTCAGCTTCTCTGACGAACGCGCCGCCACCACGACCCGCCAGCCCGCCTCCACGGCCTGAATCGCCGTCGAACGTCCGATGCCGGTTGAAGCGCCGGTGATGAGAAAAACTTTTCCGTTATCCGATGAGGTCATGATGGTGCGATTTATGGTTTCACGAAGCTTGCATGGGGGCAATATACGACGGCTGAATTGTTCTGGCTTCTGGTTGTGATGCATGATTAAGGGGATTTTGCAATAGAAAATATTTATGACTAAATTTTCATCAGAAAGGTATTGCTGATTCATAAAACGTTTCAATGCTATGTCACTCTCTGCGGCAACACAGCAGCAAAGCCGCTCAGACGTCTTGTCGAAAGCGGTGCTCAATGCGGCGGAGATTCTGGGAATCTCCAATTCTCGCCTGGCGAAAATTCTGGGCGTGAGTCCATCGACCATCACCCGTCTTGGCGGCGGGGCATACCGGCTTGCCGAGGGGAAAAAAGAGTGGGAGTTCGGCGTGCTTCTGGTGCGTCTGTTCCGCTCGCTCGATTCGATTTCCGGTGGTAGC
The DNA here is from genome assembly GCA_011372505.1 of Chlorobaculum parvum. Lineage (GTDB taxonomy): Bacteria > Bacteroidota > Chlorobiia > Chlorobiales > Chlorobiaceae > Chlorobaculum > Chlorobaculum parvum_B. The sequence goes on from DRSQ01000096.1 coordinate 9,026, forward strand.
GATGAGGTTGCCCAACAGTGGATGAAGAGCGAAAACAGAGCGTTTGCCGGACGGAAACCGCTTGAACTTGTAGAAACCACGGAGGGACTGGTTCGTGTCGTATCCTACCTGGACGCCATCAGAGGTCTCGTCTGAGGCGTGTTTGGCGTGTCTGGACGTATGGCGCGTCGTCGAGGCTCAGCATGTCGTTTCAACGATGAAGCTGATCGATTCCCTGCCTGAACAGGCTTTGCTTGAAGAGATCATTGAAGAAAATAAGCCTCCTCTTCCTGCCGAGGCTCAAGGTCTGCACTATCTGCTTTCCACACCCTTCCGGTATCCGCCGCTTCCGGGCGGTTCTCGTTTTCGCGGTGAGGCCGATCCGGGAGTGTGGTATGGCGCAGAAAGAATGAAAACCGCAGCAGCCGAAATGAGCTATTGGCGCTGGCGATTCATGCAGGATGCGGGTTTCGAGCGGCTTCCGCCCACGCCATACAGCGCGTTTTCTATTCCGGTTGCCGGTGCAATGGTGGATTTGAGACGCCCGCCATTCGACAGAGACGCCAGATTCTGGATGCATCCTGGCGATTATTCAGTCACACAGGCTTTCGCCCGCGTTGCGCGGGAGGTTTCGCTTGCTGCCATCATCTGGCAATCTGTCCGTGATCCCGATCCCCACTGCTACATTGCGGTGCTTTCGCCGTCGGTATTTAACTCCAATACTCCCGAAAACCTTCAGACCTGGACGCTTACCATCCTGCCACAGGAGGCCGTCTGGTACCGCCACGGCAGCGAAGCGTTTTCGTTTGGGACGAGCGATTGGGGATAAACCGCGTTCACTTCATCAATTCCGGTAGTCGCGTTTTCCATTCGGGGAACAGCACGAGATCGCATTCGACGGTTGGGCCGCCGTTTTGGATGTCACTCCTCACTCTCGAAATCGAACAGCTCGCTGGTGGATTGTTTCTGCGGTTTGCGCATAAACTCCGGAACGGCGGGGAGTTCTTCGGCGCGGAAGCGGTCGCTTTCGAGGATCGATTCGAGCAGCGCAGCCTGGGCGGGGTAGCCGTCAGCGTTACTGGGGACGGCTTTGGTGCAGCGGGCCGACAGTTCGGCTTTTTGAAAAAAATTTGAGCTATCTTGTTGTCGAAGCAATCAGGAACCGGACGTCTTGTCTGGTAATCGTGTAACGCATTTTTCGATATGGAGATACGCATGGAGCAACTGAGCATCGATACGCTGAAGTCAGAAGCGAAAACGTTCGGCGAAGCTGAAACTGCTCACCACGAACGAAGCCTCTACGGCGTCACCGATGGCAAGAGGGTTGGGACATACCTCGAACACAAGTTCCGGCGTCACCTTCATGAAAAATACGAGTACGTCGAAGGATCATCGGCCAAAGGTATCGATTTTCCCGAACTCGGCGTTGACATGAAGGTCACGAGCATCAGACAGCCACAATCCTCATGCCCGTTCAAAACAGCCCGGCAAAAGGTGTACGGACTTGGCTACTCCCTGCTTGTGTTCGTGTATGAAAAAACGGACGACGAGAGCACGAAAATCGGCAACCTGAAAGTGCTCCACACCATCTTCGTTGATAGCTCTCGCACGGCGGATTTCCAGACAACATCCGGCCTTCGCCGCATCGTTGAAAATTCTGGCAACGCAGACGATGTTATTGCGTTCCTGCATGATCGCTTTCTGCCGGTTAACGACATCCAGGCGCAAGCGCTGGCTGAGGAGATCATCGCAACCCCGCCGGAACTCGGCTACCTGACCATCTCCAATGCCCTGCAATGGCGGCTTCAATACAGCCGCGTCATAGAGCAGGCCGGACAGATTCACGGCATACAACGCATCGGGTGACACTCATGGCAAAGTCAAAACAACAGGTAACGTTCGGTGATTTTCAGACGCCGCTCGATCTTGCCCGGCGAGTTGCCGCGCTGGTTAAGCTTCACGAATCGACCGACATCCGCACCATTTTCGAGCCGACGTGCGGCCTCGGCAGCTTCTTGCAGGCAAGCGCGGAAGCGTTCGGTGCGACGTCGGAGTATTGGGGTTTCGATCTCAACTTCGAGTATGTCGAAACCGCTCGCGGCGCACTGGCGCAAATGGATTCGATTTCAGGTCATGTCGAGCAAAAAGATTTCTACGCTATCGACTGGAAAACGTTTCTGTCCGAACAACCCTCCCCGCTCTTGCTCATCGGCAATCCTCCGTGGATCACGAATGCGGCGATGGGGGCCATTGGTGGTCAAAATCTTCCTGAAAAGTCCAATTTTCAGAGACATAAAGGGTTTGCCGCCAAGACGGGCAAGGCGAATTTCGACATTTCGGAATGGATGCTCATCAGGCTGCTCGAAGCGCTTCAGGGCAAACAGGCCGTTGTCGCCATGCTTTGCAAAACCGCGACCGCTCGCAAGGTTCTCCGCCACGCCTGGCTGAACGGGCTGGATGCGGGGCCGTCCTCGCTCCACCTGATCGACGCCAGCGCCGAGTTCGGCGTTTCGGTGGATGCCTGCCTATTCTACACGCATACCGGCTTTGACGACACGGAGCCGACAGCTAACGTCTTTGGCGACCTGTCGTTCGACAAACCTAAGCAAACGTTCGGGCTGTTCGCCGGCGAGCTGGTTTCGGACATCGACGCCTACCGGGAACTCTACGATCTGGACGGCCTCGAATACCGCAAATGGCGCTCCGGAGTCAAGCACGACGCGGCAAAGGTCATGGAGTTCACGCGAGAAAATGGCGTTTATGTCAATGGGTTGGGCGAACGTTACGAGCTGGAGGACGACTACCTTTTCCCCCTGCTCAAGTCCTCTGACCTGGCAAACGGCAGGCTCCAGCCGTCGCGATACGTTCTGCTTACGCAGCGCCGAGTTGCCGACCCGACCGACGAGATCATGACGACCGCTCCCAAAACGTGGCAATATTTGCTCGATCACTCCGCGCAGCTCGACAAAAGAGGCAGTTCGATCTATCTTAATCGCCCCCGATTTTCCGTGTTTGGCATCGGCGACTACTCGTTCGCGCCCGCAAAAGTCGCCATTTCAGGGCTTTACAAGAATATTCGTTTTCAGGCACTGGGAAGTGATGACGGCAAACCGGTCATGGTCGATGACACCTGTTACTTCATCCCATGCAATTCCGAGTCAGAGGCAGAGTTTTTTGCAGACCTTCTCAACTCCGAGACAGCGCAACGCTTCATTTCCGCCCTTGTGTTCAAGGATGCGAAAAGACCAGTCACCATCGACATCCTCAGGCGGATCGATCTCAAAAAGCTGGCCGAATACAAAGGCAAAGAGCTGATAGCCGCCGAATACCTTTCGTCACCCGCACTGGAAACCAGCAATCAATATCTTATGGTGTTTGAGGGGAAAGAACGTTATTGAGCCGTTTTTTCCTCTTGAGTTTTCACCGTGCTGTTTCTGCTGAATCAGCCCCTTGACCACTCGTTGCCGTCGGTCTAATTCCATTTCTAAAACAACTATACATCATGATGGGGTTCTTGGCTTTTCAGTTCGTCATTCCCGCGAAAGCGGGAACCC
>DRSQ01000097.1 GCA_011372505.1 Chlorobaculum parvum
ATGGTATTCCCTGTGGTTTTAAAAGTTTTTAAACGGCATGCAAAAAAGACATTAAATATAAGCAGCGAGGGGGAGAGATGAAAGGCGGGGGATAGTTGACAGTTAATAATTGAGGAAATTAGCTTGGGCTAAGGTTGGGGCAATGGTTGTTGGGCGGGTTAGTTGGCCGAAAGAGTTTTTTGATGCTCTGTTGGATCAACGCTCATAAGGTCCTTTCTTTGTCAACTGTCAACTGTCAACTGTCAACTGTCAACTGTCTAAGCTCTTCTGCCAAAAATGGCGGTGCCTATCCGGATCATGGTGGCTCCTTCGAGAATGGCTTCCTCGAAATCGCCGCTCATGCCCATCGACAGCTCGGTGAGCGCGGCAGGCTCGGGCGCGTTCTGACGGATTTTTTCGAGCATCTTGCGGAGTTCCGAGAACTCTCGACGGGCTGCTGTCGAGTCGTACGAGGCGATTGTCATGAGGCCGCGCAGGCGGACGTTGGGCAGGGCGAAGCACTCTTCGGCGGCTTGCAGCAACGAGTCGGGGTCGAGGCCGTATTTCGAGGCTTCGCGCGATGTGTTCACTTCGAGCAGGAAATCGACTGTCAGGTTGTGCTGCGCGGCGCGTTTCGACAGCTCCTCGGCGGTCGAGACCTTGTCGATACCGTGCACCATCGTCACCTTGTCCACGATCTGGCGCACCTTGTTGGACTGGAGGTGGCCGATGAAATGCCATGAGAGCGGTAGGCCCGATAGCTCGGGCGCTTCGCACTTTTCTAGGAACTCCTGCACGTAGCTCTCCCCGAACTTCCGCTGTCCGGCCTCCCATGCTTCGCGCACGGCGGCGGCGCTTTTGGTTTTGGAGACAGCGATGAGGGTGACGTCATGTTCGCTCCGGCCCGCTTTGCGGCAAGCCTCGGCAATCTGTTCTTTGACGGTGGTGAGTTTCGAGGAGATGCTGCTCATAGTGCTTCGATTCAATCAGTTACCGGAGTGATGGTTTCGATGGTGACTGCCTTGACAGGATTGTCGCGCATGTCGGTTTCGACAGCGGCAATCGCATCGACCACGTCGAGGCCCGACTCAACGATGCCGAAGACGGTGTACTCGCCATCGAGGAAGTTGTTGTTGGCCTGGTTGATGTAGAACTGGCTGCCGGAGGAGGCTTTCTGCGGATTGTTGTCGCGGGCGGCGGCAAGCGTGCCCTTCTTGTTTGAGTGCTTGATTTCAGCTGGAACGCGGTACTCGGGGCCGCCGGTGCCGTGCATCATGCGCTTGTCGTCGTGGCGTGAGAGGGGGTCGCCAGACTGGATCATGAAATCTTTGATGACCCGGTGGAAGCGGATGCCGTCGTAGTATTTCTCTTCGACAAGTTTGACGAAGTTGTCGCGGTGCTGCGGGGTGTCGTCGTACAGGGAGATCGCAATATCTCCCATGCTGGTTTTGATGATGAATTTTTCTGCCATGTTCTGCTGATTGAGTGTCGGAAAAAAAGGGGGGGGGATTAAACATCGTTTTAGAGATGCCCGAAAAAATTAAAGCTGTGGTACTGGAACGCCCGAGCCTTCAAGACGCCAGAGGGTGCGCTGGGCGACCACGGCGGAGCTGGTTTCGGACCAGGATTTGATCACCTGTTCGAGGCGTTTGACCGCTTCGGCAGGCTGCTTGTCGAGCACGTAGCTTTCGGCCGCCTTGTTGAGGTACATCGCCTTGAGGGCTTCGTTTTCAGCCGTTTCCGATGCTTTTGCGTATGCGGTTGCGGCTTTTGCGAATTTTTTGTCCTGCACGTGGCAGGCTGCAGATCCGGCGATGGCAGAGGCTTGCATATCTTTGTTATCGCTCTTGACCTTGTCGTAGAGCACGAGCGCTTCGTTGGTCTTGCCGGCGTTGAACCATAGGGTTGCCAGATAGAGTTTGGTTTTGTTGCCGCTCGGCGTGTAGCCCCAGCGCTTGATGATGGTTTGCATGTTGCTTACCAGCGCTTCGTTGTCGGTGCTGCCGGTTTCGCTTGCCGCTTCCACGGCGGGGGTGAGCTTGGAGAGCGCTAGCGCGGCCTGCTCTTCATCGACGCGGCTCTTCTGTATCCAGTAAAAAATTCCGCCTCCCACAATCAGAATAATCGAGACGAGGGCGATAATCTTGTTTTTATGGAGCATGACGATTTCAAGCCAGTTGTCGGCAAGTGTTGCATCATCAAACCCGTTGTTGTTCGGCGTGGTATTCATGTGGTTTGTGCTCTCGTTTCTTGACAGTCTGCCGGTCAGCTGTGCGGTGTTTCCCGGCTTCCGGCGTCGATCAACCTACGTAAGTTACCATGAATTTCAAAATGCGCTCGCAGCATCAGTTACGCAATGGCAAACAGCTTTCTGGCGTTTTGCAGCAGCGCTTCGGCCACC
>DRSQ01000098.1 GCA_011372505.1 Chlorobaculum parvum
GATCTCTCCATGTCAGAACAGAGATAATTGATAATTACTGTATATTTTCTGATATTCACTCCCCTGCTCTTTCACATATTTGCTTATTACTTCCTCATTACCATGTTTGCTCACCGTGCTTGCATAATAGCCATCCGTCCACAGTTCACCACCCCAAAGTTGTTTTTTCACCTGCGGACAACGTCGAAACACTTCTCGCGCTGAAATACTCTTTATTATCGTCACAATTTTCGTCACACTGTATATCGGAACTGCCTGAATCAGAAAATGCACATGATCTTTATCACTTCCAATTTCAAGAAAATTCATCTGCTAACGCTTTTCTATATCTACGCATACCGCTTTCAGCTCCCCGTCAACCTCACCATCAAATATGACTTTTCTGTATTTTGCTGGAAACACCATATGGTACATCAGCACGGTAACATTATGACTCTTATGAAGATACTCGCTCATCAATCGCTATTTTACGCCGCAAGCGGCGGGGTATTTACCCTCAGGGAAATAAAGATGATCTCCGGCTTTGTGCGACGCACCAGATCGGCGACGGTTGCAACCGGCGCGCCCGGCTTGAGGTGGCGAATCGTCGGATAATCCTCGACGACATTGAACCCGGCCTTGGTGAAAAGATCATGAAGATAAGTCTTCACGCCGAAAGAAAAAGGCGTCCCTTTGCAACTCGAAAGAATCAACACCCGCCGCCCACGGCCATCGACCTGAGCTGCAGCCTCGCGCCACCGCCGGTCGAATACGGCAGCTTTCGCTTCGCCACCCTCGACGCCGAGCGTCTTACAAATGGTGCGGATGTTTTCGGCAACCTCATTCATGTTTTTGAACCCATGCAACACCACGCATTCGGTGCCTTTCGACGTCACTTGCCTGAGCACCTCCTCGCTCGTCCAGTCCGAAGCGAACAGATAATTGGGATGAAGCGCCGCAATCGCCTTCTTGTCGGGATCCATGACGCCACCGGTTTTCGGCCGATCGAGATCGTCATACCGGCTGACGCTGACGATCCGCTCCCCCGCCCCGGCCGCCCCCGCAACAAGCAAGAGCAGCATCGTAAGTATCAATTGTTTCATGACTGATAACGGATTAAGGGTTTCACATCGTGACCTTCACGCCCGCGTAGGCCGAACGGCCCGGCGTAGCATAGCGCCAGGCCTCCTCGTAGTACTCGTCGAAGAGGTTATCGATACGGCCGTACAGTTCGACGTTGTCGGTCATTTTGTATGAGGCGGAAACGTTGACAAGGAAATAGCTTTCGAGCTTGTTGGTCACGACGCAATCATCATCCTTGGCACCAGAGTCCAAACGCGATCCAACCCACTGCAGGTTCGTGTTCATGGTTGCCTTTTTCGAAGCCTTCCATGTTGCCGCAAGCCCGCCTTTGTGGCGAGGACGACGTTTAAGGCTCTCGCCGTCGGGATCTTTTGTGTAGGTATAGGTGTAGTTCACGGAAAAGAACAGCTCATCCGACGGACGCCACTCGGCAAAGCTCTCCAGACCGTACGTTTTGGTTTTGCCCTCGACTTGGGCGTATTTCCAGGTGGACATGTCAAAGGCAATACGGTCGTCATAATCTGCTCTGAACCAGGTACTGCCAATCGTGAGGTTATCGGCAAGCTTCCGCTCGAACCCGGCATCCCACCCTTCGCTGGTTTCGGCGCTGAGAGTTTCGTTGCCATAGGGCGAATAAAGCTCATAAAGCGAAGGAGCCCTGAAACCGGTGGCGTAGCTGCATTTTAGAGTGGTACTCCCAAAGGTATAGGAGGGCGCGACACGCCAGGTCGTTTTGCTGCCGAACTTCTGGTTGTCCTCGTAGCGAATGCCCTGCACCAGGCGCAGGCCGCCGATACGCCACTGATCCTCGACGAAAATGCCGGTCGTGCCCATGCTCTTGTCGAGGCTGGAAGCGTACATACCGAAACTCTCGTTCTCCATGCTCTCTTCACGGGAATTGATTCCCACGCTGACCGTATTGTTGTCGGCAAGAGCGTAGTCGCCCTGCCAGCCGATCTCGTAAAGATAACCATCGTAGGTGCTGCTCAGCCCGCCAATGGTGAAATATCTCCTGTTCTGGTCGCTGACGTTGTAGTAAAGGGTGCTCAGCAGTGGCTGATAATTCATTTTCAGCGCAACCCGGCCACTGAACAACGACGACTCCTGCTTGTTACCAATGACATCCATACCGGGACCGTCGTACTCATACTCCGCATCGGTATATCTGAGGGAGGTCTCAAGCGTCACATGCTTGTTGAATTTCAGGCCAAAATTGCCGGACAACGTAGAGTTCTCATATCCATCCTTCTCGAAGCTGTTGTCATCGGGGTTGATGCATTTGTTACGCTCATCGGTTGTTGAAAAGCCGTCCGTTTTCGTCCGCGATGCGCTGATCGAGTAATCGATCAGATCACTGCTGCCGTTTGCACCAACGTACGCTTTCCAGGTCGAGTAGGAACCGCCCTCAGCACCGGCATACACCGACGGCTTCGCGCCACCTTTTTTCGTGATAATGTTGATGACTCCGGCCGAAGCGCCTGAGCCATACAGCATGCTTGCGGGGCCGCGCACGATTTCGATCCGTTCGATATTGTCGGTGGTGATATTCGAGATATTCGCAGCCATTGTTCCGTCCGACGGGTCGTTGATCGGCACGCCGTCGATCAGCACAAGCGTGTACTTGGCATCGGCGCCCCTGAGGAAGATGCTGGTAGTCGAACCTGGGCCACCATTGGATACGATATCGATACCGGGTTGGTCCTTGATAACCTCTTCGACGCTGGTCTGCCCCGACTCCTCGATCTCTTTCGAGGTAATAACCGTCACCGAACTGCCTCCGGCATCAGCAACAGAGTTGAGCGTTTTGGTGGCCGAGACGACGACCTCCTGACCGACATAGTCGTTTGAAGCCACTTCAGCCCGAAGACCGGAGTTGCAGAGCATGGCCGCCATCAGAATGGCGAGCGAACGTTTGTTCATGGTGTTGTCCTGTGTTGAATTAAATGAATCATCAACAGACAGGGGTTGAGGAAAAGGACTGACCCAGCTCCCGTAAGCAATGCTCGAAAAACAGGTTGACCAAAACCGCGCATGACGGGAATTTTCGCCCGGATGCACGATGGATTCTGTACACGATGCCGTTGCTGTTTTCGGAGAAACCGGAAGTGCTTTGCCTAACTATTAACCCGTAGTCTTGTTACTGAGCAAAGAGCTAACTGGCAGGTCTCCTGACTTTGGCGGTTCAAGCAGTGCGGCCTTCCCACCCGCTCCCTAGAGGAGCCTGGCAGTGACGCGCACCGACTGCAGCATCCGGACATGTGGCCATGTTCGTCAGCGGCAGCTTGCCGTTGTACAGTTGCGGGTACAGTGTACGAATCTCACGTACTTCCCTATTCTCCGGCTTTAAAACCGGCACCAGCTATCATATAAAAGAACGTCATCTTTGCGGAGGCAATTTACAATTTTCCGCCTCATTTGCAAGCAGTTCAGGACTCATTGCCGCCAGCCATCCGGATGATGGAGCGAGCCATCGACATCGTCTGGTGATGCAGCACATCCAGCGCTCGCAGCAGCTCCATGTGCAGGTCGTGCGTTTTTCCCGATTCGGGGCGGTTCTTGATGCGCTTCATGTGCGTAAAGCCGAGTTCGAGGAACAGCCGTTCGAACGCTTTGCCCTCTTTGAGCACGGCCGCCGCTCGCTGAAAGCTCATCTCCGCTATCGCCAGGTTCATGGCCGCAATCTCGCGGCACACCTGCTCGTGCAGCCGCTCGATCTCCGCCTTGCCCTCCTCGGTCAGCTGGCTGCCATTGCCTCCCGACGGAAACTCTTCAAGCAGGGTCTCGACCACATCTCCAGCCGATTCGAGGTCTTTGGCTAGCGCCATCAAAGCCGCCGCCTGCCGAAGAAGGGGCTCACCCGTCGCCTCCTGCATGATGTGAATCAGGTAGGCCGTCACCTTACGCTCCAGAAAATCGAGCTTCTCCTCGCGCATCAAAAGGCCTTCAGAAACCGGAAGATGCTTGTAGATGATGTCCCGACCATTCCCGGTGCCGAGGAACGGTTCGAGCAGCGCTCGCGACATGCGCCCGAGAATCTTGTTCATGCGGGCAATCTCCTGGCGAGCCAGCCCGACAGCAACCTCCGGCGTGGCAAGCGCGGAGTCTTTCAGATGCCATACGGCCGGAATGCGACCGATCTCCTCCGGGTCGTCGGGCAGCAATTTGGTGAGAAAACGCCCGTACAGCGGCAGGAACGGCAGGAACACGATCGCCATGAAGACGTTGGAAACGGTATGAGCATTAGCGATCTGGCGCGGCAGCCCACCCGCTGCATCGGACGGCGAAATCGAGCGGATCAGGTCGAGATAGGGCGACAGGAAGATGACGAAAACAACCACGTAAGCCAGGTTGAAAATGAGCTGTGCAAGGAACACCCGCCGCGCGGCACGCATGCTTCTGGCGCTGCCGATGGCCGCCGTGATGCAGGTGCCGACATTGGCCCCGAACATCAGCGGCACGGCGACTTCAAGAGTAATCGTCCCCTGCTGGGCCATGGTGATGACGATGGCGATGAACGCCCCACTGCTTTGAATGATGGCGGTCATGACCGCCCCGGCCAGCACGCAGAGAATGGGATTTTGCAACGTGGCCAGCACCGAGAGGAACTGCTCGCTGGTACGGAGCGGAGCAACCGCCAGCCCCATCAGCTTGAGGCCAAAGAAGAGCAAACCCAGCCCCGCAAGCACTTCGCCCGCAAGAGCGATGCCCCGCTTCCGGCGCACAAGCGACAGAAAAAAGCCGACAGCAAACATCGGCAATCCCAGCTCGCCCGGCGAAAAGGCGATGAGCTGCGCCATCGTCGTGGTGCCGATCTCCGCACCGAGCACCACGCCGAGCGACTGCGTGAAGGTGAGAATACGGGACTGCACCAGCCCGATGAGCGTCAGCATCACCATGCTACTCGACTGCACGGCAATCGTAGCCACCGCGCCCGACAGCAACGCCGACAGCGAGTTGCCGGTAATCGACGACAACCACCCCGCAATCTTCCCGCTTGAAGCTTTCCGAAGCCCCGCATTCAGCGACTTCATGCCCAACAGGAACACCGCCAATCCGCCCGCGAACAAAAGCAGGCCCGACAACAAAGATTGCGATTCCATGGTTTCTAAAAATTATTAACAAGGACCACAAAGACCTCAGGGGCCACTAAAACCATCTTTTCTTACATTGTCCACTTCGTCCATTTCCCACATTCGTCCACCAGGTCCACAACGTCCACTTCCCCCCCCACCTCGAAAAGTCCCCAAAATCTCCACAACCTTCCGCCGCCAGTACTCGAACACCTCGCCGAGCAGATCAAGAGGCAAAGCGTACTCCACAATGTCGGTCATCTCCGTCCCCCCCTCGATTTCGCGGAAAAGGTGGCGGTGATACCAGTGCTCGTATGGTCCCGCAAGTTGACGATCCGCGAAAAAATCGGGCTTTGAGACCGTCATAATCTCCGTCGTCCACCTCACCGGAATCATCATGAAGGGATAGAGCGCGAAGTTCAGCTTCATACCTTCATAGATTGCGGTTCCCGCATTGCCGCCCTCGGCATTCAGCATCATTTCGGGCGGAGTTATTCGGGCAAGATTACCCGGTTGTGAGAAAAAGTCCCACGCTTCTTCTATCGGCACAAGCAACCGCTGCACCCAGGTCTTTGTATGCAGATTCATTCAGTTCGTTACATCTCGGTTTCGTTCACCGGTATTGACCGGCTCTTTTTCTGTAACGACGTAGGGCAGTAAAAGTATCCCATTGGCGAGGTTGTCGAAGATTATTTGCGATGGTCGATCATCTTCAGACCTGGGAACGCCATCCCGAAAGCTTTCGGGATGGCATCTTCCCTCACGCTACCGCTCACGCAAACCGGACTGCCCTGACTTTTTGTCGCGGTGAAATGCAGGATTTTGCTTATGATTTAATTGTAAAGTCATTGAATGTGTTTTCTTTGCACCACACCTGAACACAAGAAATGTCAACTGAACAAAGAAGAAAATACTATGGGCAGGAAAAGCACATTTTACGATCAACAATTCAGAGATGATGACTGGAACCCCGATGATCCTGGAGAGTATGAACATGGGCTTGTATTTTTAGCTATGTCTTTTGTCGGCCAAGAAATGGATGATATCTATTCAGCGATAAAGAGTGAGTGTGTGAAAATCGGCCTACGTCCAGTAAGAGTTGATGAGAATACAGGCTCAGGTTTCGTGATAAAAGAAATAAAAGACTTGATTGAAAAGGCTGAATTTATCATTGTTGATTTAACAAATGAAAAACCAAATATCTATTATGAACTTGGTTATGCTCATGGAGTTGGAAATGAAGCACAAGACATTTTGCTTTTAGCTAAAGAAAACACAACACTTCATTTTGATATTGCCCCGCTGAGAGTACAGTTTTATACATCAACAGATCATTTAAGAAAAATCGTAAACACCAATCTAAAAGAGATGATGAGAGTTACAAGAAAATAATAAAGCATTAACACTATGCTAAAAACACATGACAGAGTTATAGAAGAAGCACTCTCTCTACCGGCAAATCTTCGATTGAGCCTTATCGAGAAACTTCTGGAAAGCCTCAACCAGACTATCGATCCGGAAATTGATCGTCTTTGGGCTGAGGAGGCGGAACGTCGAATATTGCAAGTTGAGGAGGGTAAGGCTCAATTGATTTCCGGAGAAGAGGTCTTTGCCAGAATTCGAGAAAAGCACAGTAAATGAAATTCTATTTTCATGAGCTTGCTGAATCGGAGTTCGACAAAGCTGTTGACTTCTATGAAGATTGCCAAAGCGGTCTCGGTCTGGAGTTTGCAGAGGAAGTCTATGCAACCATAGCCCTCATTGTTCGATTTCCTGAAGCATGGTCGCCCATGTCTAATAACTCCCGCCGTTGCCTCGTGAACCGTTTTCCATCCGGTGTTATTTATCAAGTGAAGTCTGACGGTGTACGCATTATTGCGGTTGCCGATCTTCGGCGACGACCAGATTACTGGCTGAACAGAGAATGAATCAGGAATTGCAAAAGACAATAAAAGAACATTTACAATGGTATCTGACGATCCATCCCAAATTTGCTCACCAGCATCGACCAGCTTTCCCCACCAAAAATTCCCCTGCGCCCCCTTCTACCGCAAGCATAAAAAGTCGCCGACAAAAACTTTCTCGATGCTAACACTGTTAA
>DRSQ01000099.1 GCA_011372505.1 Chlorobaculum parvum
CAACCTCACCATCAAATATGACTTTTCTGTATTTTGCTGGAAACACCATATGGTACATCAGCACGGTAACATTATGACTCTTATGAAGATACTCGCTCATCAATCGCTATTTTACGCCGCAAGCGGCGGGGTATTTACCCTCAGGGAATAAAAAGCGTCATGAACGGTTCGAGTGCAATGCGGATGGAGCACAGAAACCGGAGCGTACTGATCGTACGTGAGGATTTCGAGCACCACCCAATGCAGCAATCGAATTGTGCAATAGCTTTTCAGCGTGTACCCCAAGCAGAATATAACACATCCCCGCCTAATGACGGGCTTCTGACGGACGCGGGAATCAGGGTGAAAAACCGTAAGTTGCCGAAAAACCGAGACCGTATGACCGAAACCGCACAGAGCGTCGGCGAACTGACCAGAGCCATCAAAAGCGAACTGGAAAGCTTGTTCCCGTTCGTGCGGGTGAAGGGCGAGCTGTCAAACGTCAAGTTGCACAGCTCGGGGCATGTTTACCTGTCGCTGAAAGACACCGAGGCGCAATTGCCTGCCGTGATGTGGAAGAGCGTACGCGCCCGCTTTCCGATGGAGCTGCGCGACGGCCTTGAAGTGATTGCCGAGGGACGGCTGGAGGTCTATCCGCCAGCCGGGCGCTACCAGCTCATCTGCACGGCGCTGTTTGAAACCGGCGAAGGGGCGCAACGGCTGGAGCTCGAACGGCTGATCGCAAAACTGGCCAAAGCGGGCTACTTTGATCCGGAACGCAAAAAACCGATCCCGCGCATTCCACGCCGCATCGGCATGATCACCTCCTCCACCGGCGCGGTCATCCGCGACATGAGCGACGTCTTCGCGCGACGCTTCCCGGCTGTGGAGCTGCTGCTCTACCCGGTGCAGGTGCAGGGCGAGCGCGCCGTCGAATCGATCGTGCGCGCGCTCCGCTACTTCAACGACCCACCGACGCCGGAGCACCGCCCCGACGTGCTCATCGTGGCGCGAGGCGGCGGCTCCGCAGAAGACCTGCAAGCCTTCAACACCGAAGCCGTGGCCGAAGCGATCTACAACTCGGCGATTCCGGTCATCAGCGCCGTCGGCCACGAAACCGACCTCTCGGTCGCCGACATGGTGGCCGACCTCCGCGCCGGAACCCCCTCAATCGCCGCCGAACGCGCCGTGCCCGACCGCGACGAACTGCTCCGCCAAATCGACGGGCTCATGCAGCGGCAATCGATTTTAATAGACGGCAAGATTTCAGGAGTACAACTTCAGCTCGACTCCATCGTGAGCAGCTACGCCTTCAACCGCCCGGTGCAGATGCTCGGCCAGTTTGAAGAGCGTCTGGTTTTGACGGAAAAAGAGATGAAGCGGGCTATCGCCGAAAAGATTCGTGATCGCGAGCAGCAACTCCGCGCCGCCACCAACCACCTCGAAATGCTCGACATTCAGCGGGTATTAAAACGAGGCTTCGCGCTGGTAACGCAAGACGACCGCTACATCACCTCAGCCGCAGGGCTTGAGGCGGGCGCGAAGATCGACCTCACGTTCCACGATGGGCGGAGGGATGCGCGGATTACAGAGTAAAGAAATCGCAGGCTTCCCTTTGCAGGGAGTTATTTGTGCTTCAACACTTTAAGCGCTGAAATCAACAAAATTGCAGCAAGCATCGGCAGCAGATACGTGTCGGGAACAATGCCAAGCAACCGGGAACCGAGCTAGGCGCCAGCAATCGAGCCAATAGCCATGATCAGGACAAACGATTTGTTCGCGCCAAGAGCCACAACGCTGCTATCTTTGCTGTAACGCGCAAAGCTAACCAGCATGGTTGGCAGGCTGACAGCGAGCGACAAACTTCCCGCAAGTTTGATGTCTGCTCCGAACAGGATAACGATCACAGGAATCAGCAACTCGCCACCGGCCACACCAAGAAGGCTGGCAACGATGCCGATCCCCAAACCCGCGATAACGCCTGTTGCCATAAGCAGGGCAGGTGAATCGAACAGCGCTGATCTTGCTGTATTTGTCTGGTGTCCGGTCAGCAACACAAGGGCAATACCAACCAGAAGGATTGCTATAACCCGGTAGAGGGTTTCACTTCGCAATGTTGTCGCCCAACTTGCCCCAAGCCAGGCCCCAACCAAACTGCCGGCCAGAAAATTGACAATAATCGCCCAGTGCGCGAACAGAGTCTCCCAGGAGATGGTAGTTACCTCGACCCTGCCGTTCAGGGCAGCTACCAGAAGGCTCATCGCCTTGTTGAGAATGACAGCTTCCAACGGCGGAAAAGCAAACATTCCAAGTAAAAGCGGCAAACGAAATTCAACACCACCAAGACCAATCAACCCCCCGAGGGTTCCGATGCCTGCGCCGGCAAACAAAGCTTTTATTTTTTTAATCACATGAAATGTCAAGTCAGATTACGATATAACCTCAGGGAAATAACGTTGTTCACAACAAATCATTGACTAATAAAGAACCCCGCCGCAAGCAGCGGGGTATTGAAGATCTCTCCATGTCAGAACAGAGATAATTGATAATTACTGTATATTTTCTGATATTCACTCCCCTGCTCTTTCACATATTTGCTTATTACTTCCTCATTACCATGTTTGCTCACCGTGCTTGCATAATAGCCATCCGTCCACAGTTCACCACCCCAAAGTTGTTTTCTCACCTGCGGACAACGTCGAAACACTTCTCGCGCTGAAATACTCTTTATTATCGTCACAATTTTCGTCACACTGTATATCGGAACTGACTGAATCAGAAAATGCACATGATCTTTATCACTGCCAATTTCAAGAAAATTCATCTGATAACGCTTTTCTATATCTAAGCATACCGCTTTCAGCTCCCCGTCAACC
>DRSQ01000100.1 GCA_011372505.1 Chlorobaculum parvum
CGGGTCGATGAGGTGAGTCTAGCTCCGTTGACGAAGGTCAAAGAGCTGCTTCGGCGCCATTTCGGCAACCTGTTGACCTGGTTCAAGCACCCGATCACCAACGCGGTCTCCGAAGGCTTGAACAGCAAGATTCAGATCGTCAAGGCTTCGGCAAGAGGGTTTCACCGTTTCGAGAGTTACCGAATCCGGATTTTGTTTTACTGCGGAAAACTCAACATGGCTATCGGAGCATGAAGTAGCGCCTTACTGCGTTATCCACGAAATTCTGCGAAGAGCCAATATATTTATGATTCTACAAAATCTCTTTGAGATTTTGTAGAATCCCTGTGCGTTAAATTTTCCGCAGTTTGCGGCGGGGTTTTTCATTTTATCGCCGTATAAGCATTTTTTACTGGACTTCAAAAGTGATGCTTGAGAATGGTTTTGATACTATCCATCACTGGTGTCCGGTTGTTGAGAATTTAGTTCACCGTAACTTGTTTGCATATAATGACATATGGCGATTTTTTGCCGTTACCGATTTGAAAATGCCTGCTATCTTTGATCATTTCATAATGCTCCGAAAAGAAATGATCGATGAATACAGGAAAAACCGTTTTCGCTCAATTGCAGGAACATCTGCCACACCATCATTTTCGTCGATGTGTCAAGCGATACGGTGGCAATTATAAGGTTCAGTCGTTCACCTGTCTCGATCAATATCTTTGCCTGTTCTTTGCTCAGTTGACCTATCGGGAGAGCCTTCGGGACATCACGACCTGCCTGCTCGGGATGCAGAACAAACTCTACCATATGGGCATCCGTGGCACGATTGCCCGAAGCACTCTGGCTGATGCCAATGAAAAACGGGATTGGCGCATTTATCAGGACTTTGCCCATATCCTGATTCATCATGCAAGAGAACTGTACAGCAAAGACTCTTTTGGTGTCACACTGCAGGAAACGGTCTATGCTCTGGATGCGACCACGATCGATCTTTGCCTGGCGCTTTTCCCATGGGCAAAGTTCAGAACCAATAAGGGTGCGGTTAAAATGCATACTTTACTTGACTTAAGAGGTAATATCCTGTCGTTTATCGCCATCACGGATGGTAAGGTTCATGATGTTAACATCCTTGATCTCCTCGTTGTTGAACCTGGTTCGTTTTACATCATGGACCGGGGTTATGTCGATTTTCAACGGTTGTATGCAATTCATCACGCACGGGGATTTTTTGTGATCAGAGGAAAATCGAACCTCTCATTTCGGCGAATATACTCTCGTTCGGTAGAGAAATCGACAGGTATGCAATGTGATCAAACCATCAAACTGACAGGAAAAGACACTGCGGGATACTATCCAGAACCTCTGAGGCGAATCAAGTATAGTGATCCGGAAACCGGCAAGATATATGTGTTCCTGACAAACCACCTTGATCTTGCTCCGAAGGTGATTGCCGACCTTTACAAAAGCAGATGGCAGATTGAATTGTTCTTCAAATGGATAAAACAGCATTTACGAATCAAGGCATTCTATGGTACATCAGAAAACGCAGTAAAGACACAAATATGGACAGCTATTTCGGTGTATGTGCTTATTGCATTGGTAAAAAAAGACTCAATTTGGATATAACTCTCTACACTTTTCTACAGATTCTGAGTGTCAGCGTATTCGAGAAAGTCGATATTTTACAATTAGTTACGAACTCTGCCGGCACGATTGAAGATACCTATCCCTGTAACCAGTTGAATTTATTTGACTTATAACCGGACACCAGTGACTATCCATAATTCTAACCGCAAAAATCGGTGGAGAAACGGCTCATTATGATCCCCTACAGCCCCAAACTTACCAGATCATGGATGTGCACGATTCCTGCCGGGTGTTTGTCCGTGTCGCAGACCAAGAGCTGGGTGATGCGGTGGGTTTCGAGGAGTTCGAGGCACTCTTTTGCCATCAAGTCGGCTGAGACAGTTTTTGGGTTGGGGGTCATGACGTCTGATGCCTTTTTATCGAGAAACGATTCGCCTGTTTGCACCAAGCGCCGGAGGTCGCCGTCGGTGAAGATTCCCGTCAGTCGCCCCGCTGAATCGACGACTCCGCATACACCGTAGCGTTTGGAGGTCATTTCAAGGATGAGGTCGGAGAGCGTCGCATCTTCGCTGACGATTGGCAGTGATTCGCCGGTGGCCATAACGTCGCTGACCTTCATTGTCAACTGTTTGCCGAGGGAGCCTTTGGGATGGGTGAGAGCGAATTCGAGGTCGGTGAAGTTTTTCTTTTTCATCACGCAGATCGCCAGCGCATCGCCCATTGCGAGCATGGCGGTGGTCGAGGTGGTGGGGGCCAGGTCGTAGGGGCAGGCCTCCTGATCGACACCGACGTCGAGCACCACGTCGGCATTCATGCCGAGGTAGGAGCGCGAGTTGCCGGTGAAGGCGATGATGGTGGCGTCGCGTTCACGGAGCGCCGGGATGATGAAGTTCAGCTCTTCGGTCATGCCGCTTTTGGAGAGGCAAATCACCGTATCGCCACGGCAGACCACGCCAAGGTCACCGTGAGCCGCTTCAGCCGGGTGCATGAACACGGCCGTGGTGCCGGTGGAGGAGAGGGTGGCGGCGATTTTCTGGCCGATGATGCCCGATTTGCCCATGCCCGAAATGATGATTTTGCTCTTGCTCTTCAGCATCAGCTCGACTGCTTTGGCGAAATTTTCGTCGAGCCGGTTGCTCATCGCTTTCAGCGCATTAACTTCCTGCTGAAGAATTTTTTTTCCTTCCTCTATCGTCAAGGTTGCTTCACTCATCATGGTCGGGTTTGTTTCGGCAGTCCGGTTTCTGTCGCCGGTAAAAAACAGCAAATATTTATTATCCACAAAATTCATGTTATTTTCAAGCACAAGCCCAAACGATCCGGTGCGACGCGGGCGGGGGTTATCGTAAACATCCCGTTTTCTTGTGCTTTCCGGTGTTCAGGCTAACCATAATCCGTTGCTAATTACAACCTTTCCATTATGAGCTGGATTCTTCTTCTCGGTTTTGCCTTGTCGGTTTTTTTTATGCTCGTGTATTTTCTCGCCCGCTTCGTTAACCACATGAAGGAGGAGCAGAACCTTCAGATCGAGACCTTCAAGGATGGGTTGATCGACAAGGATAATCCTGTCGGGCTGACCGGCGAGGAGCTTACCAAACTCAAGGATCAACAGGCTGAGGCGCAGAAGCATTTGCGCGAGGTGATCTCCAAGATTCCGGTCGTGCAGAAAGAGGGCAAGTTCCAGGTCGATATAGACGCGGTCAAAAAGCGCAAAGAGGAGCCCGCCAAAAGCAACGGCGCGTCCACACCTCAGGCCAACAAGAACGGTTGAACCGCGTCGGGGCGCTTAGCGGATGCTATCCAAACTCAAGCTTCTTGCCAAGGATACGGTTATTTACGGGTCGAGCACCATTCTGGCCCGCAGCCTGAACTACGTTCTCGTTCCCCTCTACGCTAACAAGCTCACTACATTCGACAACGGTATTCAGGCGGTGATCTACGCGAACATCGCTTTGGCTAACGTCATCTTTGCTTACGGTCTGGAAACCTCTTACCTCAAGGTGGCCTCCGATGCCATCAATCGCAACGAGGATGAACGGCGCTATTTCTCGACTGCGCTGGTGAGCCTGCTTGTTACTTCCACTCTGTTCGCGCTGCTGATTGCGCTCTTTGCCGGGCAGATTGCCACGCTGCTCGGTCTTGCTGCCAGCGACGGCGTTTTCGTACGGTATGCGGCGCTGATTCTCTGGATTGATACGATGCTCGTGGTGCCGTTCGCCGAGCTGCGGCTGAAGCGCAAGGCCGTGCAGTTTGCCCTGGCCCGGATCGTCGGTGTGGTGGCGGTGGTGGCGAGTGCGTTCGTGCTGATTCTGTCGCTCAACGCCGGGTTGCACGGCGTGTTCATCGCGCAGGCTATCGGTTCGTCCATCAGCCTCCTGATGCTGCTGCCGGTGTTGCGGAGCCTCAAGCCGGTCTTCTCGCCGGGCATTCTCAGGGAAATGCTGCGCATCGGCCTGCCCTACGTGCCGACGGGCATCGCCGGGTTGCTGATCCATCTGATCGACCGTAATCTGCTGGTGCGGATTCCGCAGTCGGACGTCACGCGGCTGTACGGCGGTACGCTTCAGGCTCAGGATGTGGTCGGCATTTACGGGCGCGTGGCGGCGTTCGGCGTGGTGCTTCAGCTCGTGATTCAGGTGTTCCGCTTCGCCTGGCAGCCCTTTTTCCTGCAACACGCCGACGATCCCGAAGCCAAAAAGCTGTTCCGGCAGGTGCTGAATCTCTCGGTGATTGGCTCCATCGTGCTCGCCGTGGCGGCTACGGTATTCGTGCCCGACATCGTGCGCTATCATTTTGGCGGCACCCTGTACCTCTTGCCTCCGTCATACTGGATCGGCCTGTCGATTCTGCCGTGGATCTTTTTCAGCTACGTGTTTGATATGGTCTCGACCAACCTCTCCGCCGGCCTCCTGATCACGGGCAATACCAAATATCTTCCTATTGTGACCTTTGCCGGTGCGGCAGTGACGACGGTTTCGTGCTGGCTCCTGATTCCGGTGAGCGGCATGGTCGGCGCGGCCATCGCCATTCTCGCAGGCACGATGGTGATGAGCTTTTTCATGATCTACTTTTCGCTCCGGGTCTATCCCGTGCGCTACGACTGGGGTCGGCTGGCGCTCTTGCTCTGCGCGGGGCTGCTGTTCGCCGGGTATCACGGCGATCTGCTGGAGTGGCTGGAGGGATTCGGCGTTGCGGGAGCGTCGGCGATGGCGGTTAAACTGTTTATTGTCCTGCTCTATCTTGGGTTCGGCGTATTGATCTTCGGGAGCGAAGCGCAGGCCGTGCTTCGGATGGTGCGCTCAAAAATCCGGCCATCGGGAGGAGGCCGCTCATGATTCGTCTTGCCGCCGTTCAGTTCACGCCCCAGCTCGGCGAGCCGGAGGCGAATATCGAGGCGATCGGCAAGCTGCTCGATCCTGTCGAAGTCGACGTGATCGTCTTGCCTGAGCTGTGCACGAGCGGCTATTTCTTTGAGTCTCGCGACGAGCTTGCGCCGGTTGCCGAAGCGCCGGGTGGCAGGGCGAGCAGCTTCTTCCAGCGTCTCGCTGAAGCGAAGCAGGCGATCATCATCGCTGGTTTGGCCGAGGTGGCAGGTGGGTGTTTCTACAACTCGGTGTTCGTGTTCCGTCCCGGCATCCCGGAGCCGCTCATCTACCGCAAGTCCCATCTTTTTTACAAGGAGCGCTTTGTGTTCGAGCCGGGCGATACCGGTTTTCCGGTGATTCGCGACGAGCGGCTCGATATTTCAATCGGCATCATGCTCTGCTACGACTGGCGCTTTCCCGAGGTGAGCCGCGTGCTGGCGCTCGGCGGAGCGGAGCTGATCGCCTGTCCGTCGAATCTGGTGACCGATGCGTGGCGTAAGGTGATGCCTGCCCGCGCCATCGAGAACAAGCTCTACGTTGCGGTGGCCAACCGGTGCGGTACCGAAACGAGAGGCGAGGAGACGCTGCTCTTCAAGGGGTGTTCGGCAGTGTATGACCCGTGGGGGGAGATGATTGCGCTCGCCGGTGCCGAGGGCGACCGGGTGTTGATTTCGGAGATCGATCCGCAACCTTGCCGCGACAAGAGCTTCAACGAATTCAACGACATCTTCGCCGACCGGCGGCCGGAGCTGTACGGCGCGCTCTGCCGTCCTCAGCCTTGAGCGCGCGCTTGCGGTTACCGTTTTTCTGCTATCCGACCAATTCTGTCGACCAGTTCCGATGGTTCGATGCCGTTGCTTGTGGCGATGTCACGGATGGCTTCCTCCGGTGAGGCTTCGATGCCCTGCCGCTTCAGGGCCTGTTGCAGCGCCAGCGGTGTGACTCCGATGGTTTCGGCTGCCTCACTGAGGGTTTTGCGGCCCCATCCGCTGCCGGGTAATCTTCCGCCCGACGGTTTGCCTTCCATAATGATTCCGTACAGTTTCTTTACTTCCATACCGTTGTCCACGGCAATCTCTTGCAGCGTCTGGTTGGTGCTCTGTACCTTCAAGCCAGCGTTACGGAGCTTTTCGATCATCGTTTCAGCCGATGCGCCAACCTGCGGCAGCGTACCCAGTTCGTCGAGCGGCATCGCTTCGGCGTGCGGCACCGGCGGCCCGCCCGATTTGTACTCCCACGAGTTCGAGACCCTTTCGCCCAGGGCGATGATCTGCTCGAGCGGTGGCAGGTGCCAGAGTGTCCCGCCGGCAAACAGCACGAAGAGCACGAGCGAGGCAAACAGCTCCGCCGGGTGGCTCAGGCCTTTGCTCGCTTTGCTTTTCAGATAGTTGAAAAAAGCTTTCCAGTTGAGCACGAACAGGTGAAAGATCGATAGCACGATAAAAGCTATTGCGAAAACCAGATGCTGATCTTCCCAGCCATGTTTGCTCAGCCCGAGAATAGTCCAGCCGCTCCAGTTCGCAACCCGACCGGGCGGCGAGACGAAGAGCATGATACCGGAGAGCGTCATCACCAGAAAGGTGATGGTCAGGCTGATGCTGACGAATGCTCTCCATTTGAAGGCTGTGCTTGCCATGATGCACTCTCTGGTGTTAAGGTTTTTCGGGGGGCAGTGGGGGAGCGACCGGCTTCATTTCCCGGTTGTATTTGCCAGGCGCGCGATGTCTCCATGATGACATTTTCTGGTAGCGTAGGTGGTAGATATTGCCGAGCATTTTTTCAAGCGAATCGCGCTGTGATGAGGTGCAGAGTACGGCCAGCTCATGGAAGTGATTGGCCAGATTGGTTTCAAGCCAGGCCTGGCGCTGTCCAATGCTGTCAGCAAACGCTGCAAGCTTCTGTTTATCTGGTGCCGGCTTGACCGATTCGGCGATCAATGCCTTTTTCAGTTCCACAATTTTGCGGACGGTCGGCATGGTTTTGCGGAAATGCGCCTTTCGGAGCTTCCTGAACTCGGTTTTCTGCTTTTCTGTGAGTTCAAGTTCGACGCGTGGCGGTCTGCTTCCACTGTAATAGCGGGTGACCTCAACTGTTTGGCAGCTGCTGGAGACGAAATTCTGCCACCAGATTACTCCCATCAGGGTGAGGTTCAGGATGACAAGGATAACCAGCGAGGTGGTTATGAAGCGCTTTGAAGAAAGAAAATCCATCGGTGACTGAAAAAAATTAGAAAACATCGTATCAGAAAAGGCTATCGGGCTATGTCTGGAGGACGTATTTTGCTACTTTCTGATCGCCTCTTCTTGTTCGTTCAGCGGCCAAGCGCTGACTGGTTGTCGTAATAGGAGAGTGCCGGGCTGCCGTAGTCCTCACTGAAGCTTTCGGCAAGAGTGCCCGAAACACTGCTGGCAGACTGTGGCGCTTCATTCATGAACATAAGCATGCCCGATGCGATGTTCAACATAAGCAGCAGGGCAAGAAAAGCCACCTTCGGGCTTAATGCATCACTTGCCGTTATACCGCTACGGCTTGCAGGCTCCATCGAATCAATGCGCTGCATCAACTGCGCTCTGAATCGGTGGCCCGCCTCTACCTGTGGGATCTGATCCAGAATCTCCAGCGTTTTCGAGACTTCCGCTTCGAGTTGTTCTTTTCTGTTCATGGTTCTGCTCCGTTTCATTTCATGCTATTCGACGTCAACGTTTGCAAAATCTTGTATGCTTCTTCTTGCTCCTGTTTGTCGCCGCAGGCCGTGTCCGTTATTGTTCCGAGCGGAACTCACGTTCCAGGCGGGTCTGAAGATTTTTTTTCGCCCGGTGAATCAGTGATTCTACCGCTGGTACGGTGGTCTGGAGAATGTCGGCAATCTCCTGATTGCCATATCCGTCATATTTGCTCAGCAGGAACGCTGTTTTCTGATTGTCCGGAAGCGAATCGAGTGCATTCCGGAGCTTGTCGGCTCGTTCATTGCCAACGAGAACATCGGCGGGGTTTTCACGATCGGGTGCTGGAAGCGACTCGGTCGGATCGTCGATGCCGATCATTCGTTTCAGTGAACTGAAACGCTTTTTGCGCTTCTGGCGGCGCAGGTGGTCGAGTGATTTGGTGACGGCGATTCTGTATATCCAGGTGGAGAGTTTCGACTCTTCCCTGAACTTTTCAAGCGAGCGGTTGACCTCGATGAACACCTCTTGAGCAATATCTTCGGCATCCTCCCGATTAAAGACGAACCGGTAACAGGTATTGATGACCATCTCTTGGTGTTTGGCGACAAGATCGCTGAACAAGCGTTCCCGGGATGTGTTAGCCGTTTGCTCCAAGTGATAACTGTTAATGCGCCTCGAAAATTGCGTTGAGGTCGATGGAACTGCCATCGGCCTGGCGCTCCGGCATCCGCTGATTTTGCGGATGCCGGAGCGTGTTGTCAAATGTACGAAACAAACTTGACGTCTTTATGTGACGGTAAACTCTCGCAGTTCTTGCGCCTTTCATCCGAGTTTTGAGGCGAATGCGAGCACTTTTTCCACTTTTTCGGTGTAATCGGCTTCACAATAGATTCTGAGAATCGGCTCGGTACCCGATGGTCTGATCAGCAGCCATCCGCCTTCGAAATGGTATTTGTAGCCGTCCAGGTCGTTGAAGCCTGTGACCGGGTAGCCGGCGATGCTTTTCAGTTTGCCGCCAGTTGCTGCGGAGATGATGGCGTTTTTTTTCTCTTCAGCCACATGCAGGTCCAGACGGTTGTAGCTGAAAAATCCGAATTCATCATACAGCTCTTCGACCAGGCCGGTGAGTGTTTTCTGGCGAAGCGCCATGATTTCAAGAATCAATAGACCGATGTACACGCCGTCGCGCTCGGGCAGGAAGGAGGTGATGCCGATGCCGCCCGATTCTTCGCCGCCGATAAGGATGTCGTTGGTGGTCATGAGGCGGCTGACATGCTTGAAGCCGACCGGCAGCAGGTGCATTTTCAGATCGTGCTTCTGGCAGAGTTTGTCGATAACATCGGTCAGGGCGAAAGTTTTGGCTACCTCGCCACGCTGGCCCTTCTGTTCGACCAGGTATTTCAGGATGATGGCGAACAGTTTGTGAGAATCCACGAAATCGCCCTTCTCATCGAGCATGCCCACGCGGTCTGCATCGCCGTCATTGACGATGGCGACGTCTGTTTCGACCTCCTTGAAAAACGCCACGAAGTCACCGATGTACTTCGGAATCGGCTCGGGATTGATGCCGTTGAACCCGGGGTTCAGGGTGCAGTGGTAGCAGTTGACCATCGATTCGTCAAACAGGCGGGTAATCATATCCTGACCTGCACCGTACATGGCGTTATGGGCGATTTTGAGCCCCGACTCCCTGATTGTTTTCAGGTCGAGTTGCACTTCGAGATAGCTCACATAGTGCGACTTGATGTCGGTCATGGTGATCAGATTCGGCGCGGGGGTCACCGTCGTTTCCGGATCAACCGTGAGCAGATTCTGTTCGATTTGGTCGATCACCTCCGGATTGGCCGGGCCACCGAACGAGGCCTTGACTTTGAAGCCGTTATATTGCGGCGGATTGTGTGATGCGGTGATCATGACGCCGCCGGCCAGTTGCTTGTCCCTCGTGTAGAGCGACACGGCTGGAGTTGATACGAAGCTGTCGGCCAGAAAGACCTTCAGGCCCATCGACGAGAGTACCTCGGCGGTGTATTCGGCGAACTCCTTCGACATAAAGCGGGTATCGTACCCGACGCAAACGCCGTTGGCTTTGTCTGGATGCGAGAGAAAGTAGGCGCCGGACGCGAGGGCTGCCAGCTTGAGATTGTCGTAAGTGTATTCTTTGGCTATAATTGCCCGCCAACCGTCGGTTCCGAATTTGACTTGCATTCTGTTATGGATTTGATATAATTGTTCTGACTTGCCGGTGCTTCGTTGCGTGCATTTTCCGCTTCTTTGCCGGTAAGCTACCTGGTTCCTAAAATACGCTTTCCTGTTCGATGATGCAATTTCAGCCGCCGCCGTGCGGCAAGACTCTTTTCGTGCTTGCCGGTGAGGTTTCCGGCGACCTGCACGCTGCCGGGCCGGTCGCTACGCTGCTTGAGGAGGCGCCCGGCACGAAGGTGTTCGGCATAGGCGGGCGCAAGCTTGCCGAGCTTGGCGCGGAGCTGCTCTACACCACCGACGAGATGAGCATCATGGGCTTCGTGGAGGTGTTCAAACAGGCACCATTTCTGCGCAAGGTGATCCGTGAACTCAAAGCGGCGATCCTTCGCGAAAAGCCGGATGCGGCCTTGCTGGTCGATTACCCCGGCATGAACCTGCATCTCGCGGCCTTTTTGAAGAAGCAGGGGATTCCGGTGATCTACTACATCTCGCCGCAGGTTTGGGCTTGGAAGGAGCGGCGGGTTGAAAAGATTCGCGCGTATGTTGATCGGCTGCTGGTGATTTTCGACTTCGAGGTGGACTTTTACCGTCGCCACGGCATCGAGGCGGAGTTCGTCGGCAACCCGGTGGTCGAGGAGCTGGCCGAGATGGAGTTCGCGCCGGAGCCAGAGTTCCGTGAGCGGATGGGCATCGCTCCCGACGCCCGCATCGTGGGGCTTCTGCCGGGGAGCCGCAAGCAGGAGATCGAGAAGATTTTTCCGGAGATGCTCGGTGCGGCGAAGCGTATCCGCGAGGAGGTCAACGCCGTGTTTCTTCTCGGCAAGTCGCCGCACATCGATCCATCGCTGTACGAGCGGCACAGCCGCGAGGCCGGCATCGAGCCGCTTGCCTGCACTTCGTACGAGGTGATGCAGTACAGCGATCTGGAGTTGGTGACCTCCGGCACGGCGACGCTTGAATCGCTCTGCTTCGCCACGCCGATGGTGGTGCTCTACAAGACTTCGCCGCTGAACTACTTTATCGGCAAGAGGCTGGTGAAACTCAACAACATCGCGCTTGCCAACATCGTCTCGTGCGGATTGCTGTCGGATAAACAGGCGGTGCCGGAGCTGATCCAGCACGAGGCTAACGCCGAAGACATCAGCCGTCAGGCGCTGCAAATTCTTTGTGACGATGCTGTTGCCTCGGCGATGCGGCGCGAGCTTCAGGAGGCGCGGGCGCGGCTTTCATCGGATTCGCCGTCACGCCACGTGGCCGCAGTGCTGCTCGAATATCTTTGACTGACGAACCATGAATGACATTATCAACTACCTGACCTCGCATCCGCTGGCGCTCGGCGTTGCGGTGGTCATCTCGCTCTTGATCGTGCTGTCGTTCGCCAAGCGGATTCTGCGGTTTCTGCTGGTGCTGATCGCGCTCGGCATTCTCTACATCGCCTGGGTAAGCTGGAACGGCGGCGACCCCGCCGAAGAGGCGCAGAAAGCGGGCGAGAGGGTTCAGGAGACCGTCGAACAAGGTGGAGAGGCAATGAAGGCGTTCGACTGGCTTTTCAAGCGCGAGGAACCTCCTCAGAACGGTGAGTGAACGGAGGGCGCTATCTGATTGCAAGTCTCGCGTATCAGGCTCGACACCGCACAAGGAGCTTGAACATCTGGATGCCGCATCCGGTCAACCCTCACCGCCCGATGATCGCCCCGGTCGGGCAGTGGTCGGCAAGCTCCTTCTGGATTGTGATCTCATCTCCGCTGACCGACTCCAGCGTGCGGATGCAGACGCCACAATCGACGCACTTTTCACGCTCGAACCGGATGTTGCCTGAACGGTCGATGCTAAAGTACTTGTGGGTTTCTTCGGTGATCGGAGTGGCTACGCCGAACGCTGTGGCGAGATTGCGCAGGCGGCAGTTGTCTACCGCCTGACAGCGGCAGCGCAGGCAGCGCCTGGCCTCCTCTCGCGCCTGTTCCGGATCGTAGCCCGTTACCGCCTCCTCGAAACTTCGGCGTCTCGCTTCGGCCTCAAGCTCCGGTAAGGCCACTCGCGCCGCAGGCCTCGCCCGGTCGTAGAACTGGTGCGGGGCTTTGTCACGATCTCCGTAGGTTGAGTTGAACATCGCCGCTCTTGTCGCTGCCGGATCATCGCCGTTCAGGAATCGGTCGATGGCTTCGGCGGCCAGACGGCCTTGCCGGACGGCTTCGATGGCGAGGTCAGGGCCACTGACACAGTCGCCTGCCGCGAAAACGCCTGTTGCGCCGGTCAGCATCGAGCCACCCTGCACCGTCACCGTTCCGTTGCGTTCGACGCCGACGCCTGCCGCAGCTTCAGCCGGGAGGTCAATCTGCTGGCCGGTGGCCGAGATGACCGTGTCGGCTTGCAGCGTGAACTCCGATCCCGCGACGGGAACCGGGCGGCGGCGGCCACTTGCGTCCGGCTCGCCGAGCTGCATTTCGACCGCCGTGACGACGAGGCTATCCGTTCCTTTTTCAATCGAAACCGGTGCGGCGAGCAGGCGCAGTTCGACGCCCTCGGCGACCGCCTCCTCGATTTCAAGGGGGTTGGCGGGCATCTCTTCGCGGCCACGGCGGTAGAGAATCGTCACCGATTCAGCTCCAAGCCGCAGGGCAGTTCGCGCCGCGTCGATGGCGGTGTTGCCGCCGCCGATGACGATCACCGACTTGCCCGGCGTGGCGGCGTTCCCATCTGCCACGTCGGCCAGGAAGCCGATGCCGCTCTGCACGCCGTCAAGCTCTTCGCCCGGAATGCCGAGTTTCGAGGCCTGGCTCGCGCCGATGGTGAGCAGCACGGCGTCATGCTCCTTTTTCAATCCCGTTACATCTGCATCCTTCCCAAACACGGTCGAGAAGCGGAAGGTCGCGCCCATCTTCACGAGCGGCTCGACATCGGCGTCGATCACCGCTTCGGGCAGGCGGAACTTCGGGATGCCGTAGCGCATCATGCCGCCCGCCTTTTCGTTCGCATCCAAAATCGTCACCTCGTGGCCGGCGAGCAAGAGATACCACGCGGCGGTAAGGCCTGCCGGGCCTGCGCCGACGATGGCCACGCGCTTGCCGGAAGCCGCTTTGCGCTCTGGAAGCTCCGATCCGTCGGCCATCTCCCGGTCGGCGGCGAAGCGCTTGAGGGCGCAGATCGAGACCGGCTCGTCAACGCCGTGGCGGCGGCATGCCTCCTCGCACGGGGCGGGGCAGACGCGACCGAGGATGCCCGGCAGCGGAATGGTGCGGCGGATGATTTCCAGCGCCTCGCGGTCGTTGCCTTTGGCGATGGCCGAGACGAATTCGGGAATGTCGCAACCTGCCGGGCAGGCGAGCTCGCACGGCGCGAGGCAGTCGCCGCAATGCTGGGCGAGTAGCCGTTCGATGCTCTGGCGACGCATGGCGTCCAGCTCGGCGTTGCGCGTTTCGACTACCATGCCTTCGCTCACCTTTGTGCTGCACGAGGGGATGAAGCGGTTCTTGCCCTTGAGTTCGACGATGCATATCCAGCACGAGCCGGTCGCTTCGATCTCTTTGTGGAAGCAGAGCGTCGGGATGCGGATGCCGTTCTCGCGGGCCGCTTCGAGGATGGTCTGTCCCGGAGCCGCCTGCACGCTGCGGCCATCGATGGTGAGATTGACGGGTTTCATGGTCGGTAATGTTTCATGGTTGCGTTCATGCGCCCGGATTGCCGGAGTCATCGCCGAAGGTTTTGCCGATGTAATTGGCCACTTTTTCGAGCAGCCACATGGGGGTCGAGGTCGCGCCGCAGATGCCGACACTTTCGACCGGTTTGCCATCCTCGCTGACGAACCACTCCGGCTGGATTTCATCGACATCCTCGATGAAGTAGCTGTGCGGATTGGCGTCGCGGCAGATCGAGTAGAGCACCTGACCGTTCGAGCTTTTGCGCCCCGCCGCGAAGACGATGCAGTCGTTCGCCAGCGCGAAGTCGCGCAGCTTGCTGTTGCGGCTCGAAACCTGCCGACAAATGGTGTCCTTATAGACAAGCTCCGGCATCGAGCGACCGCCAGTTTTTTCGGCGGTGATGTCGATGTCGCGCACGGCCATCCATTCGCCGGATTTCGTGCCGGGGTTGCGGTGGTCGTGTTCGGCGAAGAGCTTTTCGAGGTTCTTCTTCAGCTCGTAAAAGCCGGGCACGTCCATCGTGGTCTGGGAGATCAGGGCGGTTTTGCGGCTGAGATCGAGCGGCGCAATTTCCACCTCATCGGAGAGGTCGGGGTGCTTGATGACGACGCCCTCGTCGTTGCACTGGCCGTTGATGCCGATCACCTCCGGGTGAACTTTCTTGCCATAGATCACCACCTGGTAGCCGAGCTGGTGCAGCATCTTGGCGGTTTTCTGCAACTTTGCCACCACCGGGCAGGTGGTGTCGGTGATCGCAAGGTTGTTGCGCTGCGCGGTTTCGTAGGTCGAGGGCGGCTCGCCGTGGGCGCGGATCAGCACCTCGGCATTGCGTAGTTCTTCAAACGCCGGAATATCGATGGTCTCCATGCCGAGCGCTTCGAGCCGCTTGACCTCTACCTCGTTGTGCACCACATCGCCGAGGCAGTACAGCTCGCCGGACTGCGTGAGTTTCTCTTCGGCAACGTGAATCGTGCCCTGCACGCCGATGCAGAAGCCGGATGATGTTCTGTCAAGGTTGATTTTCACGATGATCTCTCCGGTAACGTAAGGCCTGCGCCTTTCAAGGTTCAGATTTTGCCGGAAAAGATACAATTAAAATGGGAAAGGCAATGAGGTGCTAATTTGATCGGAAGAAAGAATGCCGGATTGCCCCTACACCCCAACCAGCTCCACATCCGGTAGCTCTGTGCCCATGAAGAGGCGGTAGAGTTCGCGGAATTTTTGGGGAAGGTCGCTGACCATGAGGTGTGGCAGCACTTTTTCGGAGCTTTGATTCAGCAGGTCGCTTTTCGAGAGCAGCTCTCCGGCTTTTTCGGCGACTGCTTCGGCGGAGTCGATAATGGTGATCTGTGGGCCGCCGATGCTTTCGATGACTTTACGGAGAATCGGGTAGTGGGTGCAGCCGAGCACAAGGGTGTCGATTTTCTGGCCGAGCAGCTCTGCGAGATACTCTTCGGCGACGAGACGGGTGGCGGGGTGGTCGATGAAGCCCTCTTCGGCGAGCGGCACGAAGAGCGGGCACGCTTTCGGGAACACTTCGAGCGCGTCGTTTTCAGCACGGATTGCGCAGGTGTAGGCGTTCGAGCCGATGGTGGCCTGGGTGCCGATGACGCCGATTCGTCCCGATTTCGTCCGTTGCGCAGCCAGCTCAGCGCCCGCCTTGAGTACGCCGATGACCGGGATGTCGCCAGCGGTCTGCTCAACCACTTCGAGCGCCAGCGCTGAGATGGTATTGCAGGCCACGATGATGAGCTTCGGTTGGTGCTTCATCAGCAGCTCGGTGTCCTCGCGGGCGTACTTGCGGATCGTCACCTGCGATTTGGTGCCGTACGGTACGCGCGCCGTGTCGCCGAAGTAGATCAGCCGCTCAGAAGGCAGCGTAGCCTGCACGGCCTTGAGCACCGTCAGGCCGCCGATGCCCGAGTCGAAGATGCCGATCGGGCTGCCGGATAAAAGCTTTTGCTGCGGCATGGCTGCTTAAACGTTGAAACGGAAAACGATCACGTCGCCGTCTTTCACGATATATTCCTTGCCTTCGGAACGCATTTTTCCGGCCTCCCTGGCCTTCTGCTCCGAGCCGAGGGCGATCAGGTCTTCGTAGGCGATGACTTCCGCCCTGATGAAGCCCTTCTCGAAATCGGTGTGAATCGCAGCTGCGGCTTCCGGGGCGGCTGCGCCCTTGCGGATCGTCCAGGCGTGAACCTCTTTGACGCCCGCCGTAAAGTAGTTGTGCAGGCCGAGCAGGTCGTAGGCCTCGCGGATGAGGCGGTCGAGTCCCGACATTTCGAGGCCGAGGCTTTCGAGGAACTCCGGACGCTCCTCTTCGGGCAGCTCGGCGATTTCCGCTTCGGCTTTCGCGCTGATCACCAGCATGTTCGCGCCGTTGGCTGCGGCGATTTCGGCCACCTTCGCCGAGTAGTCGTTGCCGTCCGGCAGCTCGTCTTCGGCAACGTTGGCCGCGTAGAGGATCGGCTTCGAGGTCAACAGGAAAAACTGGCGGGCCATTTCGCGCTCCTCGTTGGTTTCCGTGATGCGGCGCACCGGGACGCCGTCGCCGAGACCGGCGATGATCTTTTCGGCCAAATCGATCAGCGGCAGCAGCTCTTTTTCCTTGCGGGCATTCTTGCGCAGCTTGTCCATGCGCTTCTCCATGCTGTCAAGGTCGGCCAGCATCAGCTCGGTTTCGATGGTCGCGATGTCGTCCGCCGGGTCGATTTTGCCTTCGACGTGCACGATGTCCGAATCCTCGAAGCAGCGCACCACGTGGATGATCGCATCGACCTCGCGGATGTGTGACAGGAACTGGTTACCAAGTCCTTCGCCTTTGCTGGCCCCCTTGACCAGACCGGCAATGTCGACGATTTCGAGCGTGGCCGGAACGATCACCGGCGTCTTGACGACGCTGGCCAGTTCGCCGAGCCGCTTGTCGGGCACGAGCACGGTGCCGACGTTGGGTTCGATGGTGCAAAACGGGTAGTTGGCGGCTTCGGCCTGCTTGGCCGTGATGGCATTGAACAGCGTCGATTTGCCGACATTGGGCAGACCGACAATGCCGCAGCGGAGTGACATGGGCGCAGAGGTTTGTAGTTATCTCTCAGAAGCTCTTGCGCGTCCCGATTACTGCGCTGTCCTGATCGTTGTCGGGATTGCACTCGGGCTGCTCATCACGCTTTTGTGAGATGCCTTTATTTGGACGAAAAATCTGAAAAATCGCACGTTGAGCGGTTTTAACATGTAATCAATCTGTTTGGAAAAAGCAAATATATTTTTTACAATTACAGGCTCAGTCAAAATGTGTTGAACGAGGAGAAAGTCCTATCGAAAAGAAACCGATCATCGTCGCAATCGACGGCCCGGCCGCATCCGGAAAAAGCACGACCGCCAAAATTCTTGCGGGTCGGCTCGGATACACCTACATCGATACCGGCGCCATGTACCGCTCGGTCACCCTCAGGGTGATTCGCGAGGGGGTGCTCGACGAGATTCGCAAGGATGAGTCGCGGATTAGCGAACTGCTGCGCACGATCACCATCGGTTTCCAAGGCGAACAGGTTTTTCTTGACGGCGAGGATGTCTCCGAAGCGATCAGGGAGAACCGTGTCAGCCGCGAGGTCAGTTTCATCAGTTCTCTCAAGCCTGTCCGGGAAAAGTTGCGCGATCTT
The DNA here is from genome assembly GCA_011372505.1 of Chlorobaculum parvum. Taxonomy (GTDB): domain Bacteria; phylum Bacteroidota; class Chlorobiia; order Chlorobiales; family Chlorobiaceae; genus Chlorobaculum; species Chlorobaculum parvum_B. The sequence goes on from DRSQ01000100.1 coordinate 17,106, forward strand.
CAGCAACAGATGGGGCGCAAGCGTGGTATCGTCATGGACGGACGCGATATCGGCACGGTCATCTTTCCCGATGCCGAGCTGAAAATTTTTCTCGTAGCCAATGCGGCTGAACGCGCCAAACGGCGTCATGCCGAGCTTTTGCTCAAAGCTGGCGGCGCAACAGTGCCATCAGTCGAGGAGCTTGAAGAAGAGATCAAACAGCGGGATTGCGATGACGAACAGCGCACTCATGCGCCGCTCAAGCGTCATCCTGATGCAGTCTTGCTCGATACTTCGAACATGACCATCGACGAGCAGGTTAACTTCGTCTACGATCTGGTCAATAAAATTGTAGGGCAACCGGGCCGGTAACGCTCATGCTCTCGTGAATATGAACAGTGTTCTTTCGTGTCATAATCAATAACCATAAAAACCGGCAGCCGAAATCTCTCGCGGCTGACGGCAAATCATCAGAGAGGAAGGAAAACATTAATGTCAGAAACAACAACACTGGAAACGGCGAAGCCGAAGGTACCGGGCAGAAAAAAAATCAAAATCTTTGCTCAGTACGATCCAACCGAGCTTGAGCAGATGGAGTCGCTCTATACGAGCACTCTTTCGGAGATCAGTGAAGAGGAAATCGTCAAAGGAAAAATCGTTTCGATTTCCAACAAAGATGTCACCATCGACGTTGGCTTCAAGTCCGAAGGTATCGTTTCGCTTCTCGAGTTCCGTGACGAGGACGAAATCAAGGAAGGTGACGAGGTTGAAGTTTACCTCGAGAACCTCGAAGACAAGATGGGTCAGCTCATTCTTTCTAAAAGGAAAGCTGATGTGCTCCGCATCTGGGATAAGATTTACGATTCAATCGAGAACGACACCATCATCAATGGCAAGATCATCAACCGCGTCAAAGGCGGCATGACGGTCTCCCTGTCGGGTGTCGAGGCGTTCCTGCCCGGTTCGCAGATCGACGTCAAGCCGGTTCGCGACTTCGACGCGCTGGTCGGTCAGACCATGGACTTCCGGGTCGTCAAAATCAACCCGGTTACCCAGAACATTGTGGTCAGCCACAAGGTCATCCTCGAAGAGGAGTATGCGGCCAAGCGCGAGGAGATGCTCGCCAGTATCAAGGTGGGTATGGTCCTCGAAGGCACCGTCAAGAACATCACCGACTTCGGTATCTTTGTCGATCTCGGCGGTCTGGACGGTCTGGTTCACATCACCGACATCACCTGGGGCAGGATCAACCATCCTTCCGAGGTGGTCGAGCTCGATCAGCCGATCAAGGTTGTGGTCGTTGGCTTCGACGAGAACACCAAGCGTGTGTCGCTCGGCATGAAGCAGCTCGAACCCCATCCGTGGGAAAACATCGAAATCAAATATCCTGTCGGCATCAAGGCGCAGGGCCGCGTTGTCTCGATCACCGATTACGGCGCATTCGTCGAAATCGAGAAGGGCATCGAGGGTCTGGTTCACATCTCCGAGATGAGCTGGACGCAGCATATCAAGCATCCGAGCCAGTTCGTGTCGCTCAATCAGGATGTCGAGGTCGTGATCCTCAACATCGACAAGGAGCACACCAAGCTGTCGCTCTCGATGAAGCGCGTCATGGACGATCCGTGGATTGCCCTCTCCGAAAAATATATCGAGGGTTCGCTGCACAAAGGCACGGTCAGCAACATCACCGACTTCGGTGTGTTCGTTGAGCTGGAGCCTGGTGTTGACGGTCTGGTTCACATCTCCGACCTGTCGTGGACCAAGAAGATCCGCCATCCCAGCGAGCTGGTCAAGAAGGGCCAAGAGCTGGAGGTCAAGGTGCTCAAGTTCGACGTCAACGCACGCCGGATCGCCCTCGGCCACAAGCAGATCAACAACGATCCCTGGGGTGAGTTCGAGCAGAAGTACGCTGTCGGCGCTGAGTGCACCGGCACCATTTCGCAGATCATCGAGAAGGGTGTCATCGTGCTGCTTCCCGGCGAAGTTGATGGCTTTGTGCCGGTGTCGCACCTCTTGCAGGGTGGCGTGAAAGACATTCACTCCTCCTTCAAGGTTGACGACGAGCTGCCGCTTCGCGTCATCGAGTTCGACAAGGAGAACAAGCGCATCATCCTCTCGGCGCTCGAGTATTTCAAAGACAAGAGCAAAGAGGAGATCGAAGCCTATCTCAAGGCTCATCCGAACGAGAAAAAAGAGATCGATGCAGCCACTGCTGAACTGGAACCCCAGTCGAAAGGCCGCTGATTTTTCTCACGTTTGTACAGCTAAAGCAGGAAAAACCCCTTCACGATGGAAGGGGTTTTTCCTTTGGGGGAAAAGCGTGGGCGAAGCGGCCACTTTTGTTCAATACCCGTAGCTTTTCAGCAGGTTCTTTTTTTTGCGCCAGTCGGGGCGGATCTTGACAAAGATTTCGAGGAATACCGGGCGGCCGAGCAGCTCTTCGATTTCCTTGCGGGCAGCCTGACCGAGTTTTTTGATGGCAGCGCCTTTTGCGCCGACGATGATTTGCTTCTGGCTGTTGCGCTCGACGATGACCGAGCAACGGATGACATCTTTTCTGCGAGGGTCATCTTCATGCTGCTCTTTGAACTCGTCGATGACCACCTCGGTTGAGTAGGGGATTTCGCGTCCAAACTGCAGAAAGATTTTTTCGCGGATGATTTCACCAACAAAAAACCGTTCCGGCTCGGTGCTCAGGATGTCGTCGGGCCAAATCGGTTCGTCGAGCGGCACGAGCGGCCTGAGCAGATCGACCAGTTCCGGAATGTTGCTGCCGACGAGTGCTGACAAAGCGGGGGCTGCTAAAGGTTTGTAGCGCTCCATGATTTCCGACTGCACCTGTTTGACCGTCTGTTCCGAAACGAGATCGGCCTTGTTCAGGGCGATGATGAAGGGTTTGCCTGCTGGTTTTACCCACTGCTCGATCAATTCATCAGCAAACGCTCTGTCGTACGGCTCTTTTCCTTTCTGTAAAGGGATAAGGGCTACGATGACATCGGTGTCTCGCAGCGATTGCCGGGTGATTTCAAGCATCGACTCGTGCAGGCTTTGTTTCGGATCCATGATGCCGGGCGTATCGAGAATGATGATCTGGCTCCGGTCGTCGTGGTAGATTCCGGTGATTTTTTTCCGTGTCGTTTGCGGTTTTGGGGTGACAATCGATAGCTTGTGATCCAGCAGGCGGTTCAGCAGTGTCGATTTTCCGGCATTCGGCGCGCCGACAAACGTTGCATGGCCGCAGGAGAATGGTTGTGGCTGCACTGAGGTTGCTCCCGTTCTGTGATTGATTTTACGTTGCCAGTTGGATTATGCAGAGCTTATACCGGCTGGCAAGATTTTATATTGTACAAGATAACCATGATCTTTTTGCTCTTCATCGACAAGTGATGGAAAAGAATAACAATCTCGATCAATTATGGCTTTTGCTTCCCATGACCGGCTTGATCGTCATGGGGCTGATGGCTGTTTTTAGTGCCACTAATGGAATGGCTGAGTCGGTTTCCCTTTTTTACCGGCAGTTGACTTGGGCTATTGCTGGCTATGCCGTTGTTGCGGCTTTCTCGTATATCGATTACCGTTTCATCAAAGACAATGCTTACCTGATTTACGCCGTTGGCATCGTGCTGTTGATCGCGGTGTTGCTTTTTGGGCGAAAGGTTGCTGGAGCGACCAGTTGGGTGCGTTTCGGCATGTTCAGTTTCCAGCCCTCTGAGCTGACCAAGATGATAACCATCATCGCCATGGCGCGGTTTCTGTCCGATGATCAGACCGACATCAGCAATGGGCCCGATCTGGCTAAAGTTCTTGCTATCGGGCTTGTGCCTGCCGGGCTGGTCATGCTTCAGCCAGATACCGGTACGGCATTGACCTGCCTTTCGTTTATCATTCCCATGATCGTGCTTGCCGGGTTTAACTTCTACTATATTGTGGTGGCTGTCGTACCGGTTGCGCTGATGCTATCCGGTTTTTTCAACCTGACCATTCTTTTTATTGTTGCTGCCGTTTCCTTGATGTTGTTGATTGTTGTTGGAAAGCGTTTCTCTTTTCATCAATTGATCGTTACCGGTGGGGGAATATTGAGTGGGTTGTTGACCTGGAAGTTTACCAGTGTGATTCTCAAGCCTCATCAGATCAAGAGAATACAAATTTTTCTTGATCCATCTGCTGATCCACAAGGCGCAGGCTATAATGCACTCCAGGCAAAGATAGCGATCGCTTCCGGCGGATTGTTTGGCAAAGGGTTCCTTCAGGGAACACAGACGCAGCTTCGGTACATACCGGCTCAGTGGACGGATTTCATTTTCTGCGTTATTGCTGAAGAGCTGGGGTTTGTTGGTTCCGTATTGCTCCTTCTGTTTTTTCTGACCCTTGTCTTGCGCATGGTCTGGATGGTGAAAGCAATTAAAAACCGGTTTGTTGAACTGATGCTGGTTGGTTATGCGTCATTGTTAATGACGCATGTGGTGATTAACATCGGGATGACGATAGGGTTTATGCCGGTTATTGGCGTACCTTTGCCGTTTATTTCCTATGGCGGTTCTTCTCTTGTTGCGAATATGATGATGGTTGGTATCGCTATGAATTTTGCGAGAAACCGGAGGAATATCGGTTATTGAGCTGTTGTGCAGGGAGTTGCCATAACGAAACAAGGCCGTCTTTTTATTCCCTGAGGGTAAATACCTCGCCGCTTGCGGCGTAAAATAGCGATTGATGAGCGAGTATCTTCATAAGAGTCATAATGTTAC
>DRSQ01000101.1 GCA_011372505.1 Chlorobaculum parvum
CCCTGCGGGCGCGTGGATTGAAACTTGTTGAGTGGCGTCTCAACGAGGATGAAACGGGTCGCGCCCCCTGCGGGCGCGTGGATTGAAACTCGGCTTGGGGCGCGATGGCGATTAGTGCTGTGCCGGTCGCGCCCCCTGCGGGCGCGTGGATTGAAACAATGTTGCGCCGCCGCCACTATACACGCGGTAGGTCGTCGCGCCCCCTGCGGGCGCGTGGATTGAAACTACCTTTCATAACTCATCAGCTCATCAAGCTCAGTCGCGCCCCCTGCGGGCGCGTGGATTGAAACCATTTTTAACGCGCCCCTCAAATCATAGTAAGCAATGTCGCGCCCCCTGCGGGCGCGTGGATTGAAACATAGCGTCGGTGCTCAACCGCCCAGTCGATGGCGCGGTCGCGCCCCCTGCGGGCGCGTGGATTGAAACGATACACTCAAAAGGCGTCGCCGCATGGCACTACGTCGCGCCCCCTGCGGGCGCGTGGATTGAAACGGCGGATACTGTTCGCCCTCTTTGCGATAGTGTGTCGCGCCCCCTGCGGGCGCGTGGATTGAAACCCCATCGATCGACGTGATTAATGAGGCGCACGAGGTCGCGCCCCCTGCGGGCGCGTGGATTGAAACATCTACAGGGTGATGGTGAGCAATCACCCCTCGGCAGTCGCGCCCCCTGCGGGCGCGTGGATTGAAACTGGCGATACCCCGGATGACTACCAGTTGCTTAGGGTCGCGCCCCCTGCGGGCGCGTGGATTGAAACAGGCCGAACTCGGTTACAAAACTCAGAGTACAGCGGTCGCGCCCCCTGCGGGCGCGTGGATTGAAACTGAAAGTTACCATGATAATTGTGTTTTCCAACGCGCGTCGCGCCCCCTGCGGGCGCGTGGATTGAAACTGCGGTATAACGGAGAGCATAAATATGACGGAACGTCGCGCCCCCTGCGGGCGCGTGGATTGAAACCATTCAATCGGCTCCCTGACACAGGAATCTGCGGCGTCGCGCCCCCTGCGGGCGCGTGGATTGAAACGACCCTTGCTCTCAGGTTATCCATGAAAGGCTTGATGTCGCGCCCCCTGCGGGCGCGTGGATTGAAACCTCGTCAGCACTCGTGCCCTGCACGTAGATCTCGTGTCGCGCCCCCTGCGGGCGCGTGGATTGAAACATCGGTCTTCGCCCTCGGCGTAATAATCCCGTGTTGTCGCGCCCCCTGCGGGCGCGTGGATTGAAACATTTCAGCTTGGATGATTTCATCAGCGACCCGGGTCGCGCCCCCTGCGGGCGCGTGGATTGAAACTCGTACAGGGCGTAAACGCCAAGTACCGAAGTGATGTCGCGCCCCCTGCGGGCGCGTGGATTGAAACCACCTGCTCCGCACCGACCGATACCGCGCTTTCGTCGCGCCCCCTGCGGGCGCGTGGATTGAAACTCGGCTGCTGAACACCGCCGTGCAGTGGGAGCAAGTCGCGCCCCCTGCGGGCGCGTGGATTGAAACTTCCGGAATCGGGAAGTATGCCGCCCCATCACCCGGTCGCGCCCCCTGCGGGCGCGTGGATTGAAACGGCGTGCAGCTCCCAGACCCTTGTGCAGCGGTATGTCGCGCCCCCTGCGGGCGCGTGGATTGAAACAGTGGCCAGAGCCGAAAAATCCGCGTGCAGTATGGTCGCGCCCCCTGCGGGCGCGTGGATGACCATTGAGATCATAAAGGTTCTACTGCAGAACAAATATCCTGTCACTCAACGACCAGTTCAGTCAAAAAGCGACAAAATACCAGCCCGATAGCACTTCCTTTCATTGATCGAACATTACTTGATGATTGAAATATCACTTAATAATTATATATTTATATAATTTATTTTTTGTGGTCATTTTTTGGCATTTCAAGCAAACTCTGAAAGAGCAGCAGGATGTGACATCGGCTCCGATGTATAGAAAACCATCGATGATTTGGTACTATTATGGTCAGGCTTTGGCCGTTGATACGCATTTGTTCCGCTCATTGTAAAACCCCGTCACCGTTATGCCATTCATCTCGAAAAGAGTGAGTTCCTTGCTGATTGCGTTTTTTGTGGCACTCAGCCTAAGCACCGATGCAAAGGCGTTTGAGCCGGGGGAGCAGGCTGCGGATTTTACGCTTCCTGGAAAAACTGGAGTGGTGAAGCTGTCGGAGATGAAGGGTTCGGTGATCTATCTCGATTTCTGGGCTTCGTGGTGCGGGCCGTGCCGTCAGTCGTTTCCGTGGATGAACCGGATACAGGCGAAGTTCAAGGACAAAGGGTTCCGGGTACTGGCAGTCAACCTCGATGCAAAAACCGATCAGGCCATGAAATTTCTCTCGCAGGTGCCAGCCGATTTTACCGTGGCGTTCGACTCGAAAGGCCAAACGCCGCGCGTGTATGGCGTAAAAGGGATGCCAACGAGCGTTCTGATCGACCGGAGTGGCAAGGTTTTGTGGCAACATGCAGGGTTTAATTCTGCCGACACTCAAGAGCTTGAGCAGAAGATTCAGGCCGCACTGGAGGCTCGTTGATGAATACAGGCAAAGCTCTTTTGCTGGCGATCCTGAGCCTTTTTTGGTTTGCCGGATGCGCGAACGTGCAGCCCTGGGAGAAGCAGAACCTGGCAAAACCGGCCATGACCTTTGACCGGGATCGGCTCGAAGCCGGATATATCGAACATATCTATAGCAGCAAAGAAGCCGCCTCCGGTGGAGCAGGAATTGGGGGAGGCGGCTGCGGATGCAATTGAAGAACAAATCGAGAACGGCGACAGCGCTGCTCGCCTCTGCGGCCATGCTTCTTCCGTCTGTACGCAATGCTTGCGCAGATGCCCCCCCGGAAAAGAGCATCGTGAGCTTGAGGTACCTGAATTATCACGATGAGCAGAAAGGCGATACCAACTTGACTGCCGGCATGTCACGCGACCGGATTGACGTCAATGCGCTTTCTTTCTACGGCATGATGCCGATTGTTGGCAAGTGGTCGATTGCGGGCACCTTTACCGAGGATTCGGTCAGCGGTGCATCACCGGCGTATCATGGCGCGGGCTTTCCGGTGGACTCGATGTCCGGCGCATCGGCAGAAATCCGTTACGCAGGCGACCTGAAAGTCACCCGCTACTTTTCGAGGGGTACGCTGAGCGTAGGGGGAAGCTATTCGGAGGAGTCCGATTACATTTCGCGCGGCTGGTCGCTGAACGGCACATGGTCAACCGAAAGCAGGAACACAACCTTCAGCCTCGGCACGGCTTACAGCAGCGACACGATTTTTCTGAGCAAATCGTCAGTTGTGCCTTCAAAGCAGAATAGTATTCCGGGCCGGAAGCGAATCGTTTCAGGCTTGTTTGGCGTAACGCAAGTCGTGTCACAAAACGACATCCTGCAATTGACAGCGACCTATTCACACGGCGATGGTTACTTTAGCGACCCCTACAAAGATCCCGACGTGCGGCCAGACAAGCGGAACATGTTCACCTTCATGACCCGCTGGAACCACCATTTCGACGAACCGGATGGCACAGCGAGATTTTCGTACCGTTATTACAACGACTCGTTCGGCATCGTGGCGCACACGTTCGATCTTGAATACGTGCAGCCGTTGCCGAACGGATGGGAGATTACGCCGATGGTGAGGTTCTATTCGCAGAGCGCCGCCGATTTCTATGTGCCGACTGGCGACGATCCGCTTGTGCCGACACCTGTACCGTTCGGAGCTGAACACTATTCCGAAGATCAGCGGCTATCGGCTTTCGGTGCTTTCAGTTACGGCGTCAAGGTTTCCAAAGAGCTTGGTCGAAGCTGGTCAGCGGACGTGCAGTACGAAAACTACCAGCAACGCTACGACTGGTGCATCAACGGCGATGGCGATTCGGGCATTCCCTCTTTCAGGTTCAGAAACATCCAGCTTGGTTTTTCACGCAAGCTCTGATGATGAAAAACGTCCGACTTGATGTAAGTTAGCTTGATATGCAACGATTCGGATTCAGGGCGATGGGCGGAACGTGCGAGATCGTGCTTGCCGGACTTGACAAGCGTGAGTCGAAGAGACTGGCTGCGCTTGGCATGAAGGAGGTCGCGCGCATCGAGCGGCATTTCTCCCGTTATCGTCCGGAGAGCGTCGTCTCGAAGATCAACGTCAATGCCGGACGCGGCTGGACGGCGTGCGACGAAGAAATCGCCGCGCTTTTTGATTACGCCGATGCGGTGTGGCGCATCAGCGGCGGCCTGTTCGACGTGACCTCCGGCGTGCTGCGCCAGGCGTGGAATTTTGAACGCGCCGAAGTGCCGTCGCCGGAGTTGCTTCTGCCGCTGCTGAAGCTTGTCGGCTGGGGGCGTGTCGAGCGGCGAGCAGGTGAATTGCGGCTGCCGAAGGTGGGGATGGAGCTCGATTTCGGCGGCATCGGCAAGGAGTACGCCGCCGATGCCGCCGCGGAACTGCTGCGCGAACACGGCGTTCGGCACGGGTACATCAATCTTGGCGGCGACCTGCGCATCGTCGGGCCGAAGCCGGGCGGCGAGCCCTGGAGCATCGGCATCCGCGCTCCACGCCAGCCCGGAATGCTGATCGCCTCGATTCCGGTCAGCTCCGGAGCCATCGCCACCAGTGGGGACTACGAGCGCTTTTTCGAGTCGGCGGGGCGGCGCTACTGCCACATTCTTAACCCGAAAACGGGCTGGCCGGTCAGCTTCTGGCGCTCAGTCTCCGTGCTCGCGCCGATGGCTACAACGGCGGGCAGTTGCAGCACCATCGCCATGCTGCTCGAAGCGGACGGTATTGACTATCTCGAAGCGTCAGGCTTCAGCTATCTGGCAATCGACCAAACCGGCAGGATTTATCATAACCAGTAACCATCATGAAACAAGTACTTTCTCGACGTCTGATGTCGGTTATCACGCTGCTTTTCGTACTGCTTTTGCGGAGTGCGTCCGGCATGGCCGCCGATTTTCTCGATCCCGAACAGGCCTTCAAGATCAGCGCGGAACTCACCGGCAACAACACCATCGACCTGCGCTGGACTATCGCCAAGTCCTACAAGCTCTACAAGAATCAGGTGACGGTGGCGGTGACGGATGGAGCGGCCCGACTCGGCGATCCAGAATTTCCGGAAGGCATCCTCTTTACCGACCCAACGACTGGCGAAAAGGAGGTTATTTATCATGATGAACTGAAGGTCGAGGTGCCCGTCAAACAGGCATCCCCCCCCTTCACCGTTACCGTCGGCTATCAGGGCTGTTCGGAGGACGGGCTGTGCTATCCGCCGATTACTACGGCGTTTCGCGTCGATCCGTCGAAGCCGGGGGTATTGTCTGAGGTGACCGGGCAGGATGAAAGTACATCAGCAGGTTTGATCCCGGCAACAGCTTCGATACAGCCTGAGGCTGCCACACCTGCTTCATCGACTTTGGAAGAATCGGTCGGACAGAATGATCTTTCGCTTGCCAAATCCACGCTTGAAAGCGGAAGCTGGTGGAAGATTTCCGCTGCGTTCCTGCTCTTCGGCCTTCTGCTATCCTTCACGCCCTGCATGCTGCCGATGGTACCGATTCTTTCGTCGATCATTGTAGGAGAAGGGGAGAGCACCAAAATGAAGAGCTTTCTCATGGCGTTGGCCTATTGCCTCGGCATGGCGCTGGTGTACACCTCGCTCGGCGTGGCTTCGGGGCTGGCTGGTGAGGGGTTGGCCGGAGCGCTCCAGAAGCCGTGGGTGCTGGTGCTGTTCAGCCTTCTGCTCGTGGCGCTCTCGCTCTCGATGTTCGACGTCTATGAACTCCAGGTGCCCGCTTCGCTGCAAACAAGCCTGAACAAAACCACCGGCAAGCTCAAGGGCGGCAAATTTGCCGGTGTATTTCTGATGGGCGCTATCTCGGCACTGATTGTCGGTCCGTGCGTGGCTGCACCACTGGCCGGAACGCTGGTCTATATCAGCCAGACGAAGGATGTGTTCATCGGCGGCTTGGCACTCTTTTCGATGGCAATGGGGATGAGTGTTCCGCTGTTGCTGATCGGCCTTTCCGCCGGAAGCCTCTTGCCAAAAGCCGGCCCCTGGATGATTGGTGTCAAATACGTTTTCGGATTGCTGTTGCTCGCGGTGGCCTTCTGGATGGTAACGCCTGTGTTGCCGCTGCAGGCCATGATGGTCGCTTGGGGGGCGCTCGGCATCCTCTGCGCAGTCTTTGCAGGAGTGTTCGGACCACCCGTCGAAAAGCTAACCATTGGGGGCAAGTTCAAAAAAGCACTTGGCCTGGTGCTCTTCATCATCGGCGTCATGGAGCTTGCCGGTGCAGCGGCAGGTGGTACCGATGTGCTGAAACCGCTTGCAGGACTGCGAGCCAGCTCCGGCACTATTTCCGCAGAAACAGAGCATCTGACGTTCAAGCGAATTCACTCCATCGACGAGCTTGAACGTGAACTGCAAGCCTCGGCGGGCAAGCCGGTTATGCTCGATTTTTACGCTGATTGGTGCGTATCATGCAAAGAGTTGGAAAAGTTTACCTTCAGCGATCCGGATGTGCATCAGACTCTTGCAAACGTCACGCTGCTTCAGGTCGATGTGACGGCAAAGACCGAAGAGGACAAAGCTCTCATGAAACGCTTCGAGCTTTTTGGCCCTCCTGGTATCATCTTTTTCGACAAGTCCGGCAACGAGCTATCAGACAACCGGATCATTGGCTTTGTCGAGGCCGAGGAGTTTTTGAATCATCTGGGTCGTACTCTTTGACTTATTTTTCAATCAAGCAGATTATTCCGAGAAAGTTCATCCAGCCCGAGGGCAGTCATCGATTTATCCCGAGATTCATCAAAGAATTCAGGGTTGGCTTGAATTCAGGCTTCAGCATTACAGGAGGGCTTTAATCTGCTTTTGTTGTATAATATAAATTATGTAAAGTTTAATTTATTTACGCATTGGCAAAAGCTCAAGTGTACTCAAGTACTAAAGCCGATAACCTAAGAGACTCCCCTAACGGTGGCTTTTGACTTATCCCACCGGAATCACTACTATTATTTATACAGCCTGACCTTTCAAGCCAACCAGGCAGACCAGCCCTCTGTGCCTCCAAAAGAGATCGATCTGCCCAACAGAAGCAGGAGAATTGTGACCGAGCAAGCAACAACGCCGGAACATTCGGGAATCGTTACCGCGATCCGAGGAAGCGTTGTCGATATGCGCTTTGATGAGCTTCTGCCATCTATCTACTCGGTCGTCAAGACCGGACGAGAGATGGAGGTGATTATCGAGATTCTCATGCAGCTCGACCGGCACCACGTGCGCGGAATCGCCCTGACCCCCACTGAAGGCCTCTGCCGTGGCATGAAGGCTCGCAATACCGGCTCACCACTCAGAACGCCCGTCGGCAAAGGCACGCTATCGCGCATGTTCGACGTATTCGGTAACACCATCGACCGGGGCGAGTCGCTGAAGAGCGTCATCTGGCGCTCGGTGCACGGCGCGCCTCCCCCGCTCTCCCGTCGCTCGACGAAAGCCGAGGTTTTCCAGACCGGCATCAAGATCATCGACCTGCTCGTACCGCTCGAACGAGGCGGCAAGGCGGGACTGTTTGGCGGCGCGGGGGTCGGCAAGACGGTGCTGCTGACCGAGATGATTCACAACATGGTGAGCACCGAGAGCGGCGTCAGCATCTTCTGCGGCATCGGCGAACGGTGCCGCGAGGGCGAGGAGTTGTATCGCGACATGAGCGAGGCGGGCGTGCTCGACAACATGGTGATGGTGTTCGGCCAGATGAACGAACCGCCCGGCAGCCGCTTCCGCGTTGGCCTCGCGGCGCTGACGATGGCCGAGTACTTCCGAGACGATCTGCACCAGGATGTGCTGCTGCTCATCGACAACATCTTTCGCTTCATTCAGGCCGGTTCGGAAATTTCCGGCATGACAGGCCAGATGCCCTCCCGGCTCGGCTACCAGCCGACAATCGGCACCGAACTCTCCGCCCTCGAAGAGCGCATCGCCAACACCGGCACGGGCGCGATCACCTCGATCCAGGCGGTGTATGTGCCCGCCGATGATTTCACCGACCCGGCGGCCGTGCACACCTTTTCGCATCTCTCGGCCTCGCTGGTGTTGTCGCGCAAACGCGCGGGTGAGGGATTCTACCCGGCGGTCGATCCGCTCTCGTCCGGCTCGAAGATGGCTGGCGAAAGCATCGTTGGCCGACGCCACTACGAGCTGGCGCGTGAAGTTCGGCGCGTGCTCGCGCAGTACACCGAGCTGAAAGATATCATCGCCATGCTCGGCCTCGAACAGCTCTCGGCGGAGGATAGGCGTCTTGTCGGACGGGCGCGGCGGCTCGAACGCTTCTTCACCCAGCCCTTTTTCACGACCGAACAGTTCTCCGGTCTCGCTGGCAAAAGCGTGCCAATTGCTGACACCATCGACGGCTGCGAACGCATCCTGCGCGACGAGTTCGAGAACTGTCCTGAACGCGCACTCTACATGATCGGAAGCATCGCCGAAGCGCAGGAAAAAATTGAACTCGAGACTGCAAGTGAGGCCACAAGCACCAAAACAGAAGGAGGAGGTTGAGATGCTTGCCGACTCGATGCGCCTGAAAATTTTGCTGCCGTACAAGGTGTTCGCCGTCAAAGAGCGGGTGCTAAACATCGTGGCCGAAACGGAGAAAGGTTCTTACGGATTCCTGCCGAACCGGCTCGACTGCATCGCGCCGCTGGTTCCGGGAATCCTGATGTACAAAACCACCGAGGCTGGCGAAACCTTTGTTGCTGTAGATCAGGGCATTCTCGTCAAAACCGGGCCTGAGGTTGTGGTGTCCGTGCGTCACGCCATCGGCGGCGTCGATCTCGGCAGCCTCGAATCAGCGGTGAAGCAGCAGTTTCTCGATCTCGACGAACGGGAGCGGAGCGTGCGCGGCACGATGGCCAAGCTGGAGAGCAGCTTCATCCGGCGCTACATGGAGCTGAAGCATGAATGAGCGCAAGCACGAAAAGCTGTCGGCAGACGAAAAACCGTTCGACAAGCGCATCGGCGATCAGGAATCGCGCAAAATAAAAGCTCGGAAGAACGCGACGCGGAGCATCTGGGAGGGGTTCGCCATGTTTGGCATCATCGGCTGGGCGGTGGCGATTCCGACGCTTATCGGCGTAGTGGTCGGCATCTGGCTCGACCGCCACTACCCGTCGCCCCACTCCTGGACGCTGACCATGATCGTCGTCGGCGTACTGGTCGGCTGCCTGAACGCCTGGCACTGGGTCTCGGAGGAAAACCGGAACATCGACAAGGAGGAGTGAGATGACAACGAATTTTCTGGCAATACTCGGCGGCTTTGCGCTGGGGCTGTTCTATTTCGGCGGACTCTGGCTGACCGTACAGAAGGGACTCTTCTCGCCGCACCCGGCGCTGCTCTTTCTGACAAGCTCGCTGTTGCGAACGGCGGGTGTGATTGGCGGATTCCTCCTCATTTCGGCGGTCGATCCGGTGCGGCTGCTCTTTGCCGTCGGCGGCTTCGTGGCGGCAAAAGTGACGAGCATCGTCCTCGGACGCCGTAACAGCAGCGCATCGTCACCGACTGGCAAAAAGGAGACACCATGCACCTGAGCAGCGACGAGGTCATCCTCTGGCAGTCGGGCGTCCTGAAGCTCAACCTGACCATCGTCACCACCTGGGTGCTGATGCTGCTGCTCGTGGGCGGTTCGTGGCTCATCACGCGGCGGCTCTCGACCGGCATCACGATTTCGCGCTGGCAGAGCGTGCTGGAGATTATCGTCACGATGGCGCGGCGGCAGATCGGCGAAGTTGGCCTGAAGAAGCCCGAAAAGTATCTGCCCTTCATCGCGACGCTCTTCCTCTTCATCGGCACGGCCAACCTCTGCACGGTCATTCCCGGCTACGAACCGCCGACCGGCTCGCTCTCCACCACGGCGGCGCTCGCGCTCTCGGTCTTCATCGCCGTGCCGCTCTTCGGCATCGCGGAGAGCGGCCTCGTGGGCTATCTGAAAACCTACGCCGAACCGACGCCCATCATGCTCCCCTTCAACGTCGTCGGCGAGCTGACCCGCACGATGGCGCTCGCCGTACGTCTGTTCGGCAACATGATGAGTGGCGACATGATTCTCGTCATTCTGCTGACGATTTCGCCGCTCATTTTCCCGGTGCTCATGAACATTCTCGGCCTGTTGACCGGCATGGTGCAGGCCTATATTTTCAGCATCCTGGCCACGGTCTATATCGCCGCTGCAACCAGAACGCGCGAAAAATCAACAAGTTAACCAAACGAGAAACCATCATGGATACGCTCACCATCATCGCGATTGTCTCCATCGCCACTGCGGGTCTGTCGATCGGCATTGGCGTCATCGGCCCGGCGCTCGGCCAGGGACGCGCCGTTTCGTCCGCCCTCACAGCGCTCGCCCAGCAGCCGGACGCAGCCTCCACCATCACCCGCACGCTCTTTGTCGGACTGGCCATGATCGAATCGGTCGCGATCTACTGCTTCGTGATTTCGATCATCCTGATCTTCGCCAATCCGTTCTGGAACCACGCCATTTCGCAAGCCGGAGGCCGCTGATGCTGATCGACTGGTTCACCGTGGCGGCGCAGCTCGTCAATTTCCTGATCCTGATCTGGCTGCTGAAGCGCTTTCTCTATCAGCCGGTGCTCAAGGCGCTCGACGAACGGGAAAAGAAGATCGCCGCTGAGCTGGAACATGCAGCGGGCGTTGAAGCTGAGGCGGCGCGGGAGAAGGCCGAATGGCAAAAAAAGAACGACGAGTTCTCGCAGCAGCGTCAGCAGATGATGAAACAGGCGACGGACGAGGCTGCGACGCGGCGCACCGACCTGCTCGACGAAGCGCGACAGGAGTACGACGCCCTCCATTCGAGGCTGCTCGAAACGCTGAAGCGCGAACAGACCGAGCGGCAGGAGGAGACCGAACGGCGCGTCAGCGACGAGATTTTTTCGGTGGCCGGAAAGCTGCTGACCGAGCTCGCCGACGAGTCGCTCGAATCAAGGATCATCGACAAGTTTTGCCACAAACTCGAAGCGGGCGGATCGGAGATTATCGGACAACTCGCCGGACAGGACGGCGCGGCGAAACTGGCGGTCGTGCGCAGCACCTTTCCGCTTACGCCGGAGCAGCGCGAAAAGGTGAGCGGAACCATTGAACAGTTGATCGGAACCGACACTCCCCTGTCGTTCGAGCAATCGGAGAAAGCTGGTTGTGGCATCGAGCTGTGCGTGAATGGTTTGTGCGTGTCGTGGCACTTCCAGGCGGCGCTCGATGCGCTGAAACGATCCGCCGAGGAGTACCGCGAACATGAACCGGATGAAGGAGCGCCGGATGCTAAATAAGAGCGGACATCCTCTGGACAGGGCGCTTGACAGCGTCCGGCAGGCGCGTGAGGGGTGGTCGGCTGATCTGGCGCTCGTCGAGGGGGGCGTCGTACGGACAGTGCTGAACGGCATCGTGAAGGTTGACGGCCTACCGGGCGTCGGCTACGAGGAGCTGGTGCGGTTTCACGACGACCTTTACGGCATCGCCTTCAACATCGATCCCGGCGAGGTGGGCGTGGTACTGCTCGGCGATTACGCCCGACTCAGAACTGGCGACCGGGCGTGGCGCACGGGCCGCGTCACCGATGTGCCGGTCGGCGAGCAGCTCATCGGGCGCGTGATCGATCCGCTCGGCCAGCCGCTTGACGAACTCGGCCCGGTCAAAACCACCAAACGCTGGCCGATCGAGCGCCCCGCCCCGCCCATCATGGATCGCGATCCGGTGACCGTGCCGCTGCAAACCGGCATCAAGGTGATCGACGCCATCGTGCCGGTCGGGCGGGGCCAGCGCGAGCTGATCCTCGGCGACCGCCAGACCGGCAAAACCTCCGTGGCACTCTCGGCGATGATCAACCAGCGCGACAAAGATGTGCTCTGCATCTACTGCGCCATCGGCCAGAAAGCGGCCTCCGTCGCCAAGGCGGTCGCGGTCTTGCGCGAGCACGGCGCGATGGAGCACACCATCGTGCTGGTCACCGAAGGCAACGACCCGCCCGGCCTGCAATACATCGCCCCCTATGCGGTCACCAGCATCGCCGAATACTTCATGCAGGAGGGGCGCGACGTACTGATCGTTTACGACGACCTGACAAACCACGCCCGCGCCTACCGCGAACTATCGTTGCTACTCAAGCGCCCGCCGGGCCGTGAAGCATATCCCGGTGACATCTTCTACATCCACTCGCGCCTGCTGGAGCGGGCCACGCATCTTGGGCACGAACTCGGCGGCGGTTCGCTGACCGCCCTGCCGATCATCGAAACCGAGGCGCAGAACATCTCAGCCTATATTCCGACCAACCTGATCTCGATCACCGACGGCCAGCTCTATCTCTCGCCGACGCTCTTCGAGCTTGGCATTCTGCCCGCCGTGGACATCGGCAAATCGGTCTCGCGCGTCGGTGGCAAGGCGCAACTCGCGGCTTACCGAGCGGTCACCGGTAGCTTGAAGCTCGCCTACGCGCAGTTCGAGGAGCTGGAAAACTTCGCCCGCTTCGGCACCCGGCTGGACGAAGCGAGCCGCAACATCATCGAGCATGGCCAGCGCATCCGCGAGTGCTTCAAGCAGGACGAATTCGACGTGCTCTCGCTGCCCGAACAGATGCTCATCCTGCTGGCGTTGACCGAAGGGAGCTTCGAGCGGATAGGGCTGGACGAGATGCGTGAGGCGATGGACAACGTGCAGATGGCGGCATCAAAGCTGTCTCAGGAGCTGGTGGCGCGAATCCTCTCCGGCAAGGCGCTTGGCGACGATGACCGCCGCATCATGCTCGAAGCGGCGAATCGTGCACTTGAACATTTCGGGAAAAGCTCATGAGCGAATCGATTGAACTTCTGCGCAGCAAAATCGCGCACGCGGGCACGCTCGGCTCGGTGGTCAGGACGATGAAAACGCTCGCCGCGGTCAACATCCGACAGTACGAAGAGGCCGTCCGCGCGCTCGGTGACTACTACCACACCATCGAACTCGGTCTGTTCGGTAGCCAGCACCTGACCGAAAACGGTCACTCGGCGTTCCACCGCCAGCACAGCCGGAAGGTGCTGACCATCGCGATCATTTTCGGCTCCGACCAGGGGCTTGTCGGCCAGTTCAACGACCTCATCGCAGACATGCTCAAGCGGGGATTTGCGGATGACGCTGATCCGCTTGCCGTCATTCCGGTCGGCGAGCGCGTCCAGACGAGGCTCGAAGAAGCTGGCATCCGCACCGGCACGCTCTTCGCTCTGCCGAACTCGGTCAACGCCATCACGCCGCTCGTCGGCGAGCTGCTCGCCGAGGTTGAGCGGCTGCGCGAAAAGGCTCCGGCCATCGAACTCCGGCTCTTCTACAACAGCCCGGTCAGCGGCGAACAGTACCAACCGGTCTCGATGCGCCTCTTGCCGTTCGATGAGGAGTGGGAAAAGCAGGTTAAAAGCCATGTCAGAAAATGGCCGACCAGTTCGCCACCGGAAATACTGAACGGCGTGCGCAGCGTGCAGTGGGCTCTGGTTCGGGAGTACCTCTTCGTTTCCCTCTTCCGGGCCTGCGCCGAATCACTCGCTGCCGAAAACGCCAGCCGCCTCTCGGCCATGCAGCGAGCCGAAAAAAACATCGACGACATGCTCGAAGCGCTTGGCCAGCTCTACAACGAACGCCGCCAGTCGGAGATCGACGAAGAGCTTTTCGACGTCGTTTCCGGCTTCCAGTCGCTCGGTGAGAGCAAATAACGGCGATGGGTTAACGCTCATTGAGCATGCGCACCGGCCCGATCTGAAAATATCCGGCAGGTTTTCCCGATAAACGTGCTAAATTCCGCCTTTTGTGCACGTTGATTACAATACTCTGACTTTTTCACCCATCCCGTTCGCAATGCAGTTTTCCTCGCTCGGCCTTATCGATCCGCTTCTCAAAGCTCTTGATGAAGAGGGGTACAGCTCCCCTACTCCCATTCAGGCCGAAGCGATTCCAATGCTGCTCGATGGTCACGACCTGCTCGGCTGCGCCCAGACCGGTACCGGCAAAACCGCCGCGTTCGCCCTGCCGATTTTGCAACTGCTGCTTCGGGATCAGGAACATGGGCGCAAACGCAAAATCCGCTGCCTGGTGCTCACGCCGACGCGCGAACTCGCCCTGCAGATTGGTGAGAGCTTCGAGGCGTACGGTCGCCATACCGGCCTGACAAGCACCGTGATTTTCGGCGGCGTCAACCAGAATCCGCAGACCAGAACACTTGCGGGCGGCGTGGATATTCTGGTGGCAACGCCGGGACGCCTGCTCGACCTTATGGGACAAGGACACCTGCATCTGCGCGACATCGAGTTTTTCGTGCTCGACGAAGCCGACCGGATGCTCGACATGGGCTTTATCCACGACGTCAAAAAAGTGCTCGCTGCTCTTCCGAAGAAAAAGCAGTCGCTTTTCTTTTCGGCTACCATGCCCCCAGCCATCGTCAAGCTGGCCGCTTCGATTCTGCACCAGCCGAAAAAGGTGACCGTCACGCCGGTTTCATCAACCGCCGAAATCATCAACCAGCACATCCTCTTCGTTGACCGCGAAAACAAAAACAGCCTTCTCGAACATCTGCTGCAAAACCGCGACATCTCGTCGGTTCTGGCATTCACCCGCACCAAACACGGCGCCGACAAGGTCGCGAAATTCCTGACACGTAAGAACATCAAGGCCGAAGCGATCCACGGCAACAAATCGCAAAACGCCCGCCAGCGAGCGCTAGGCAACTTCAAAAGCGGCGAGACCCGCGTACTTGTCGCCACCGACATCGCGGCCAGAGGCATCGACGTGGACGATCTCGAATACGTCATCAACATCGATCTGCCCAACGTAGCCGAAACCTACGTCCATCGCATCGGGCGCACAGGCCGGGCGGGCAACCGTGGAACCGCCTACTCCTTCTGCAACGCCGAAGAGAAAGAGTACCTCCGCGACATCGAAAAGCTGATCGACAAATCGATCCAGGTCATCGACAACCACCCGTATCCGATGATGAATTTTGAAGTGGAAGCGCACAAGCCTACGGTGTCGAAGAAAGGCAATGGAGGACAGCAAAAGCCGAAGCCAAAGCAGGAACCAGAATCAGCCGCGAAACGCTCGGGGCGCAAAAGGAGATACTTTGGGAAACGGGACTGAGGATAACAAGAACCAGAAACGTTCGAGGAATACAAAAAAGCAGAAGGTACGAAGCAAATGGAGCGCAGCTTAGTTTGTCTGAACCCCTCCCCATTCGTAGGACAGCTATTTGAAGAAGCTAAGTTTGTTCAGGCGGCTTCTGGCGCCTTGGGTTTGTAAAACTCGTAAACCGTCTCTGGGAACTCATCATTCAGGGCAGTATGCCTCCGATCTGTATTGTAATCGATGAACCATTCTTTTAGCCCCTGATAGAGTTCTAGCCCGTCAACGGGAGGTCTGTAGTAAATGTACTCATACTTGAGACTTCGCCATAACCGTTCGATGAGAACATTGTCGATTGCTCTACCCTTGCCGTCCATGGAAAGCTGTGATCCGGCTTCTTTGATGACTGCCCGGGTGAAGACTTCACTGGTGAACTGTGAGCCCTGATCGGTGTTCAGTATCTCTGGGGCACCATGTAACCTGACGGTCTCTCTGAAGACTTCAGCGCACCACTCAGCGTCCATGGTATTTGATACCGACCAGTTCAACACATAGCGGCTTTTGAGGTCGATGACCGCCATCAGGTACATGAACCCTTGAGCCATGGGGACATACGTGATATCGGTTGC
>DRSQ01000102.1 GCA_011372505.1 Chlorobaculum parvum
AAAATTTCTGGTTTTGCTGAAACTGCTGCGGCACATGGCGCAAATTTCTTTGCCACCATATGTCTGACCTGAATTACTGCATGGAGCTGGCTTTCAGGGAGGCCATCAAGGCCTACGAAAGCAAGGAGGTGCCGGTCGGTGCGGTGGTGCTCGACCCTAACGGCTCGGTCATCGGGCGCGGCTACAACCAGGTGGAGACCCTCTCAGACGCCACTGCCCACGCCGAAATGATCGCCCTGACTTCGGCGATGGCCACCATCGACAACAAATATCTCGAAGGGTGCACGCTTGCCGTCACGCTGGAACCCTGCCCGATGTGCACCGGGGCGATCGTGCTCTCCAAAATCAGCCGCGTGGCTTTCGGCGCGTGGGACCCCAAGATGGGCGCGGCAGGCACCGTGCTCAACGTCACTGGCTGCACCGCGCTCAACCACCAGCCGGAGGTCTATGGCGGCATCATGGAACACAAAGCCGAAAGCCTTCTGCAAGATTTCTTTCGGGAATTGAGGAACAAGTAAACGCTGTGGATCTGCGCAGAATGGACGCCATGGACTGACACGGGCAAGCAAGAACGAACACGGACGTTGTGGACATGAAATGAAGCTTTCGCATTTCTTCAATTCATCATTCAACATTCATAATTTTCTTCTCCCTACTCTTGTCCGCTCTCCCTGATGATGTGCTTGATCGAGCTGGCCAGGTGGGAGACGATGTCTTGCGCCACGCTGCTTCCGGTCGAGGGAGCCGAGACGGTGTCGAGGCTTTCTATACCGGCCTTCTTGACGGCGTTGCTGATTGTCACCGACAAAATCGGGTTGCACTCCTTGACGATCTCCTTGAGCATGAACGAGGCTTCGAACATGCTCTGCTGAACGATCTCCTGCTTGTCCTCCAACGACAGCATCTGGCAGTGCTTGGAGGTGATGATACCTGCCAGGCAGGTCAGATAGGTGTTGGTTGCGCCCGCAAGAAACAGGTTGAGGAAAAACGGCGTCAACAGGTTACCGCCCGGCAGGAGCGAGGAGAGGGTATTGCTGAACGAGCACTGGATGATCGGCTTGATATGGGTTGGCATCTCATCTTTGTTGAAGTCCGCAAGCGGCAGGCTCTCGTAAACCGAGCGGAGCAGCCGCAAAAATTCTCTGGCCGAATGATGGCGGTAGTAGCTGGAGTAGATATGCCAGACCAGCTTGATGTTATTCAGCAGCGAGGTGGTCGTGCCGTACGAGGTGTTCTGGGCGAAGGCTCCGATGAAGAAATTCTTGGTGGCCACCTCCTTGGTGTGGTTGAGCGCATCGACCTCGTGCAGTTTCAGGTTGGTTTTGACCCAGCGCAGATCGCCATGCTTTCTGCTGTCGTTGGGAAGTGTGGTATGCACCTTCAGCGCTTCGGAAAGGTAGGCGATGTAAGCATCGAAATGCTGCCCACCCTCCTGGTCTGCCAATGGTGGTACTTTAGGCGCTTTCCATATGCGGTAGCTGGTGAGTGCTGTGATGATGAAAAAGAGTCCCCAGAGCGCGAGGAATGCATAGCCCGAAAAGGGGAGAAGCTTTTCCAGCAGCACAGACAGGCTGTAAAGCTGGTTGACAGCGACGGCTGCCATGAGCAGAAATATGAATGAAGCTGAAAGCTTCAGCCAGGAAAGCAGATGACGCTTCATGTTGGCAGGAAAGTGGTTTCAGACCGAAATGATGTTCCTTAACGGTCGCGTGCTGACCCGAGTGCCTCTTTCAGACAAGGTAAGCTATCCGACTTTCCGAGGCAAAAATACTTCCGTTGTTCAGCTCTCCTTTTCAAGTGCCGGCTTGCTGATGGCGTGGTTTTCGCTCAGGAGGTAGTCGTTGAAAATGTCCTCGGCTACGGGAAGCTGCCAGGAGCCGTCGGGGAGGCGGTTTGTTGTCTCTTTCAGGCGCGAGACCGTATCGCCGCAGGTCCAGCAGTCGTAGCGCGCCATGCCTGTGCAGAGGCATGTATGGCCTTTGACGACGAAACGGCTCTCTGATGGATTTCTGGATTCAACTGCCTGGTAATAGTCATCAATGTAGGGGCATTTACCCGAGTTGTCGAGCAGGTAGCCGAGTCCTTCGCAATTGGGCTTTGTGCCGTATTGAAGCGTGGGGGACTGCTTGAGCATGCGCATCGGGTAGCCGGTCGGGGAGGCGGTGTTGACCTCGACATCTTCGGCCAATGCGTTGATATAGTGCTGCTTGACCTTGTCCGGAAGGCCCGATTCCTGTGCAATGGTGAACCGTGTTGCCACCTGAACCGCCGAAGCGCCCATCTGCAGGTACTCAACGGCGTCAGTGCCAGTGAATATCCCGCCTGCCGGAATGACCGGAATATCAAGGTTCTCTTTTTTCAGGAAAGCGATCGTTTCGGCAACGATAGTTTGCAGGCTTTGTGACTGCCAGTCATCCGGGCTGAATCCGAGATGGCCGCCGGCAAGCGGCCCTTCGACCACGATGTAGTCGGGCAGGCGTTCAAGCCGTGTTGCGCGTTTCATGAAAATCGACAGCGCGCGAACCGACGAGATGATGATTCCGAGCTTGACATCGCGGAAG
>DRSQ01000103.1 GCA_011372505.1 Chlorobaculum parvum
CAACAATGCCTGCGGCCAGGATAAGAATGATCACAACGTTACGAAACCGGTGATTCATGGGTATAGTTGGACTATTTTCTGAATGTAGGCAAAAAATGGATGGGAGGGCAACGTCAGAATGGCGCGCGAATCAAGAGGTGAGTTTATGGAATGACTATTTCCATTGAAAAACGAGTTGAATTGTTTAATATATCCGCTTTCCTGAATATTTATTCATTTTATCGAATACGCTTAGTCGTCGATGAATCAACAGCAAAAAATCTGGACTGCCTCGATTATTGGAGCTTCCGGATATTCGGGCGCCGAGCTGGTCAAGCTGCTCATGCGCCATCCCGGAATCAAAATCGAAGCGCTGTACGCCCACACCCAGGCGGGCAAGCATTTTTCAGAGCTTTATCCCGCGATCCCCTGCGACAAGGTTTTCCAGACCTACGAGGGCCAGACCGGCAGCGATATTTACTTCCTCGCCCTGCCGCACGGCCAGGCACTGGGGTTCGTACCGGGTTTACTGGCCACAGGAAAACGGGTCATCGACCTGTCGGGCGATCACAGGCTCAAAAACATCGACGAACACAAGCGTTTCTACAAGGGCGACAAGTCTCCTGACGCTGTCTTGCAGTACGGAATGCCGGAACTGTTCCGCGACGAGATCGCCGGAGCTACAGCTATCAGCAACCCCGGATGCTACGCCACGAGCATCATCCTCGGCCTGGCTCCCCTGTTCCGTGGCAACGCGGGTGGCCTCGAAGTGGAATCAGTCAACGTGACGGCGATTTCGGGAATCTCGGGCGCGGGCAGAAGTGCAAAGACCGAACTCTCGTTCTCCGAAATGAGCGGCAACATGCGCGCGTACAAAGTGGGCAAGCACCAGCACACGCCAGAGATCATGCAGGCGCTCGGCACCTCTGCCACGGAGCCATCGTTCCGCTTCGTCATGACGCCGATGATTGCCCCTTACGTGCGCGGCATCTACTCGGTGCTGAACGTGCGGCTCAGCTCGCCGACGGCAATGGAGTCGATCCGTGAGCTGTACAGCGGATTCTATGGCGACGCTCCGTTCGTCCGTCTGCGCGACGGCGTGACCGAGGTGAGCCACGTGGTGAACACCAATTTCTGCGACGTCAGCCTCGCCTTCGAGAGCGACGGCTCGCTGGTCATCATCACAGCCATCGACAACCTGGTCAAAGGCGCAGCCGGTCAGGCCGTGCAGAACATGAACCTGATGCTGGGCCTGGACGAAACAACCGCATTATTATAATATTATCGACTTACTGAACGTGGAACCATTCGATACATCGATTGCTGCCGTCAAGCGCCTTGCTGCCAGAACCGTCTGGCCCGAGGGTGTGACGCCGGTCTTTGCTGATCCGGCATCCGGCGATACATTATGGCCGGAGGGATTTTTGCTTTCGGGCATCAACTGCGGCGTGAAACCGAAGCGCAAAGATCTGATGCTGATGCTCTGCGACGAACCATCGAGCACGGCGTCAGTCTCCACAACAAACCTGTGCTGCGCAGCCCCGGTCGAGTTATCCAGAAATGCGCTGGCAACCTCGAAAGGTCGGATACGAGCTATCGTCTGCAACAGCGGCAACGCCAACGCCGCTACGGGCGCAGAGGGAATGAAAAACGCCGAAAGCATGGCTGAAACTGTGGCCAACGCCATCGGTTGCGACTCTGGCGAGGTGCTTGTCGCTTCGACCGGTGTGATTGGCCAGCAATTGCCTATCGGCAAGATAACCGCTTCCGTGCCAACGCTAAAGGCCGCATCCGGCCCCGCCAACTGGGCCGAGGCCGCCGAAGCGATCATGACCACTGACACCTTCCCGAAGGCCTTCGCGGTCGATGTGAAGCTCTCGGGCGGCACGGCGCGCATCGCGGGCATCACCAAAGGCTCCGGCATGATCTGCCCGAACATGGCGACCATGCTCGCTTTCCTCGGCACCGACGCCGCCATCGATCCGGCACTTTTACAGGAGCTGCTCTCGGCGGCAAACGCGGTGAGCTTCAATGCCATAACGGTCGATGGGGACACCAGCACCAACGACATGGCGGCGATCATGGCGAGCGGCAAAGGGCCGGAAGTGCTTAGCGATTCAGACGACGCAAGGCTTTTCGGCGAAGCGCTGCGCTCGGTGATGACCATGCTCGCCCAGCTCATCATCGTTGATGGCGAAGGGGCAACCAAGTTCGTCGAGCTGCGCGTCACCGGTGCGAAAAGCGACGCCGAGGCTCGCATGGCGGCCATGACCGTGGCCAACTCGCCGCTCGTCAAGACAGCCATCAACGGCGAGGATGCCAACTGGGGCCGCATCATCGGAGCGGCAGGACGCTCCGGCGCAACCTTCGTACAGGAGGAGTTGGCCGTGAGCTTCAACGACGAGCCGATCCTCAAACCGGGCCTCGACGCTAACTTCTCCGAGGAGCGCGCGAAAAAGGTGATGCAGCAGAAAGAGTTCAGCATCACGCTCTCGCTCGGCAACGGGCCGGGCACAGCCACCGTCTGGACCTGTGATTTGAGTCACGGCTATATCGAAATCAACGGCAGTTACCGAAGTTGATAGTTGACAATTTTGGCTTGGTGGTTATCGGGGTTTTGTCCACTTCGTCCCCAGTTTCCAAAATTGCGCTGGCGGGGTTTTTGAGAACCACCTCTTTTTGAATTTCAGAGATTTGACATGGAAAAAATGTGCAGTGAATTTCGTCCCGAAGGCAAGCGTCCCCAGCCGATGATCGGCCACGTGCTTGTCGAAGCGCTGCCCTATATCAGAAAGTTCGAGGGCAAAACCTTCGTCATCAAATACGGCGGCTCGGCCATGAAGGACGAGAAGCTCAAAGAAATCTTCGCCGGAAACGCCACCCTATTGCGCAAGGTCGGCATAAAGGTGGTGATTGTGCACGGCGGCGGCAACGCTATCACCAGCACCTCCGACAAGCTCGGCCTTGAAACCACCTTCGTGCACGGCAAGCGCGTTACCAATCGCGACACGATCGACGTGGTGCAGATGACGCTGGCCGGAAAGGTGAACCAGGATATCGTGCAGCTCATCAACGAGGACGGCGGCAATGCGGTCGGCGTCAGCGGCCTCGATGCCGACACCATCCGCGCCGTGCCCGCCCCGAACGCAGACAAACTCGGGCTGGTGGGCCAGGCGGCCGAAATCAACACCCACTACATCGACCTGCTCTGCGATGCGGGGCTGATTCCGGTGATTGCTCCCATCGGCTACGACATGGAGAGCAACGTCTACAACATCAACGCCGACGACGCAGCCGCAGCCATCGCCGTAGCGCTCAAGGCTGAAAAACTGATCTACCTCAGCGACGTCGAAGGCGTGCGCGTTGGCGACCGCATACTCAAGACCATCTGCAAGGCCGATGCCGCGGAGTTCATCGAGCGTGGTGTCATCACCGGTGGCATGATTCCGAAGGTCGTATCCGCCTACCACACCCTCGACGGCGGCGTCGGCAAGGTGCACCTGATCGACGGCCAGATCACCCATTCGCTGCTGCTCGAAGTCTTCACCAACGAAGGCGTCGGCACGCAATTCGTCATCGAAACCGAAAAAGAAACCAACTCATGAGCCAGCAACAGACCGGAACGAAAAAACGCGATTTCCTCGGATTCACGGGACTCGATGCCGAAAAAATCATCGAGCTGTTCGACTATTCCCTCCACATCAAGCAGCAGCGCGAAGCAAACCGCCAGAGCGACGAGTTCCGCCCTATCCGCCACAAGACCGTGGCGATGATCTTCAACAAGCCCTCGCTGCGCACGCGCGTGTCGTTCGAGCTTGGCGTCTATGAACTCGGCGGCCACGCCATCAGCCTCGAAGGCAAGTCGATCGGCGTCGGCGAGCGCGAGTCGGTCGAAGACATCGCCCGCCTGCTGTCGCGCTACAACGACGCCATCGTCGCCCGCCTGCACGAGCACGAGATCATCGAAACGCTTGCCGCGCACGCAAGCATTCCGGTCATCAACGCGCTCACCGACCTTTCGCACCCGTGCCAGATCCTCGCCGACGCCTTCACGCTCTACGAAAAAGGGCTGTGGCGTGACGACATCAAAGTGGTCTTCGTCGGCGACGGAAACAACGTGGCGAACTCGTGGATCGAGCTTGCCGGAATCCTGCCGTTCCACTTCGTGCTCACCTGCCCCGAAGGCTATCTGCCTGACGAAAAGCTGCTCAAGCAGGCGCGCGCAAATGCCAAGAGCGTCATCGAAATCGTGCACGACCCGATGGAAGCCGCGAAAGACGCCGACGTGCTCTACACCGACGTCTGGACAAGCATGGGTCAGGAGGAGGAGATGGCCGAGCGCCTGAAAACATTCGAGCCCTACCAGATCAACTCGAAGATGATGGCCAAAGCCAAGTCCTCCGCCGTGGTGATGCACTGCATGCCCGCCCATCGAGGTCAGGAGATCAGCGCCGAGGTGATGGACGGCCCGCAATCGATCATCATCGACGAAGCTGAAAACCGCCTGCACGTGCAGAAAGCGCTCATGGTCAAGCTGATGAACCACGACGTCTATCGCAAGTTCCACCTGACGCACCGCTTGAACCGTGCGGCCAGCCAGCTCAAAGCCTGACTCGAGGACGATGAACAAGGCACTCAGACAGAAAAAGATCAGGGAGCTGGTCGAAAACAACGAAGTGTCCGGCCAGCAGGAGCTGCTCGGGATGCTTGAAAAGGAGGGCTTTTCCGTCGCCCAGCCGACCCTGTCGCGCGACTTCGCCGATCTCGGCATCGTCCGCAACCGTACCGCCGACGGTGGCTACCGGCTCTCGGCGCCCGAAGAGACGCAGGAGGATATCCTTCGCGGGCTGGTCGGCATGGAGGTGCTCTCGGTCACGGCCAACGAAACCTCGATCATTATCAACACCCTGCCCGGACGCGCGCACGGCGTCGGCTCGTTTCTCGACCGCATCAACAGCCCCGAAATCCTCGGCACCATCGCCGGAGACGACACGGTGCTCGTAATTCCTGCATCGATCAGGAAAATTTTGTCCGTCAAATCCTATATTCAGAAAATTCTCTCACAACCATAACAGGGACCTACGCATGAGTAAGGAAAAAATAGCGGTCGCCTACTCCGGCGGCCTCGACACATCAGTCATGATCAAATGGCTGAAGGATAAATATGAAGGCGCAGAAATCGTTGCCGTCACGGGCAACCTCGGCCAGCAGATGGAGATCGATAACCTCGAAGAAAAAGCGATCGCCACCGGCGCAGCGTCGTTCCACTTTGTCGATCTGCGCAAGACCTTCGTCGAAGATTGCATCTGGAAAGCGCTGAAAGCTGGCGCGCTGTATGAGGATGTTTACCCGCTCGCCACGGCGCTCGGACGACCAATCCTCGCCAAGGCGCTGGTCGATATCGCCTTCGAAGAGAACTGCACTATCCTCACCCACGGCTGCACCGGCAAGGGCAACGACCAGGTACGCTTCGAGGTCACCTTCGCCTCGCTCGCCCCGCACATGAAGGTGGTCGCCCCACTACGCGAGTGGGAGTTCACCTCGCGCGAGCAGGAGATCGCCTATGCGCTGGAGCACAACATCCCCGTGTCCGCAACCAAGAAAAACCCCTACTCGATCGACGAGAACATCTGGGGCATCAGCATCGAATGTGGCGTACTCGAAGACCCGATGGTTCCGCCGCCCGCTGACGCTTACCAGATCACCACCTCGCCCGAAGAAGCTCCCGACAAGCCGACCGTGGTTGACATCGACTTCTTCGAAGGCATCCCGGTCGCGCTCGACGGCAAGCAGATGGAGGGGCTGGATATGATCGTCAAGCTCAACGAACTCGGCGCGACGAACGGCGTCGGCAGGCTCGACATGATCGAGAACCGCGTCGTCGGCATCAAGTCACGCGAAATCTACGAAGCCCCGGCAGCCACCATCCTGCACTTCGCGCACCGCGAACTCGAACGCCTCACGCTTGAAAAGTCGGTCTTCCAGTACAAGCGGAACATCGGCCAGGACTACGCCAACATCATCTACAACGGCACATGGTTCTCCCCGATGCGCGAAGCCCTCGACGCCTTCGTTGACGTCACGCAGAAACCGGTCACCGGCATGGTCAGGCTCAAGCTCTACAAAGGCAACGTCACCCTGCTCGGCCGCACCTCGCCGAACTCGCTCTACAACGAAAAGCTTGCGACTTACACCGAAGCTGACACCTTCAACCACAAAGCCGCCGAAGGGTTCATCCAGCTCTACGGCCTGGGATTGAAGACCTACAGCGAGGTAAATCTGAAATAGTTGACACTGGATAATGGATTGACAATTATCAGTTGAACGCAGTTTCGTAGGGGCAGCCCTGGCGCTGCCCTCCTCGGCAAAATGCAAAAAAGCAGGCGCGGATCTCCGTGGCCTGCTTTTTTATCGCGCGTTTGCGTCAGGCTTTGAATTATAAAGAACTTTTTTAAACCCCAACCAAAGACAGCAAGGCCTACCTCTACAAAGAAACCCCCAAAAGGACACATGGAGTGCGTCCTAACAATTGCCCAGCTTCCGCCAGAGGGATGTTCACGCTCCACCCTGGCAACAGCCGATGCCCAACTGTCAACGATCAATTACCCATTATCAATTATGTTCCGTATTTTCCCACCAAATCGTTTCCGGAGCGGTTCGCTCCTCAATCTCTTAGCGTTACGTTACCATGTCCGACCAGTCAAAACAGAAGGAACTCTTGTGGCAGAGCCGTTTTTCGGAACCGTTTGACCGGGAGGCGCTAAAGTTCTCTTCGTCCGTTCATGTAGACGGGCTGCTCTACAAGGAGGATATTCAGGGCTCTATCGCCCATGCAACAATGCTTGGTGAGGAAGGAATCATCTCGGCTGAAGAGTCTGCACAGATTGTCGAAGGTCTCAAGGCTGTCGAAAAGGAGATCGAGTCAGGCATATTGGTGCTGGTGTGGGAGGACGAGGATATTCATACCGTCATCGAGAACCGGCTGAAGGAGCTGATCGGCCCGGCAGCGGGCAAGCTGCACTCCGGGCGAAGCCGCAACGACCAGGTGGCGACCGACACGCGCCTCTACCTGCGCCGGAACATCGACCGGCTGATCGACCAGCTTCAGCAGATGCAGGCGACACTGCTCGACAAGGCTGAACGCTACAAGAGCACCATCATGTTCGGCTACACTCACCTGCAACGCGCCCAGCCGATGTCCGCCGGGCACTACTACATGGCGTGGCACTCGATGTTCGGGCGCGACGCCCAGCGGCTCAACGACCTGCGCAAGCGGGCCAACATCTCGCCGCTCGGTGCGGCGGCCTTCGCAGGCAGCACGTTGCCGCTGAATCCGGTGCGCTCGGCGGAGTTGCTGGAGTTCGACGGCGTGTTCACCAACAGCATCGACGCGGTGAGTGACCGCGATCTGGTGATCGAGTTCGTCTCGACCTGCTCGATGATTATGATGCACCTGTCGCGCTTTTCAGAGGATGTGATTCTCTGGAGTTCGGCGGAGTTCAACTACCTCCAACTCAGCGATGCCTTTGCGACCGGTTCGTCGATCATGCCGCAGAAGAAAAACGCCGACATCGCCGAGCTGGTACGCGGCAAGACGGGGCGCGTGTACGGCAACCTGATGAATCTGCTCACAATCATGAAAGGCTTGCCGCTCTCCTACAACCGCGACATGCAGGAGGACAAGCCGCCGCTCTTCGACACCGCCGAGACCACGGCGTCGAGCCTGTCAGTGTTCCGCCGGATGCTTGAAAAGACCTGGCTGAACGAGGAGCGACTCGCCAAGCTCACCGCCGAGGATTTGAGCCTCGCCACCGAGATCGCCGAGTACCTGGTCAAAAAGCAGATCCCCTTCCGCGACGCCCACCGCATCACTGGCAAGATCGTGGCCTACGCCATCGAGCAGGACAAGACTTTGCCGACGATTTCGCTCGACGAGTACCGCACCTTCTCCGAAGCCTTCGACGAGGGCATCTACGACGACCTCAAACCCGACGCCAGCGTGAACTCCAAAAAGAGCGCCGGAAGCTGCTCGTTCAAATCGGTCGAAGAGCAGATCGCGAGGGCGAAGAAAAACGGTTAACGATGAATCGTTGATGATTATAGCGGACCATTAAGTGCAAAAAGCAGGCTCATTACTGGGTCTGCTTTTTTTATTCACATTATCAAAATCGCTTTGCTCTATAAAGCGCTCCCCCCCCCCAAACCAACCAAATGCCTGGCCGTTATCATGGCAACAAAATGATGACCTGAGATAGAGGGCCAAAAGCAAAAGCGGGCAAATCAAGCCCGCCCTGCAACGCTCAACTATACAAACTTGGAGTTATAGAACTAAGTTGCCTGTTTCTGAAGCATTGGAGCTTTTTCCTCTTGCGCCTTGAGCTCGATCAGGTCATCCAAAATACCGGCGGCTTCCTGAATGATAAAGTCAGTTTTCTTTTTCTTACCAGTTTCGAGATTTTCATCGCCCCAGCGCTCTTGAATCTGCTTTAGAGTTTTGCTCTCCGACTGAAAGTTCTTTTCCTGAAGCGAGACGCTCTTCTTGTTTCTGATTCGGTTCAGAGTTTCCAGATCGTTAAGGTAGGCCTTGTATTGGCTGTCCTTTGAGGCCCGTGCTTTGAACTCGCTCTTCAACATCGAAATATCTGCGCGGCTGACCGAACCGACTGGAGCATATTCTGCCCTTGAAATGGTCGTCCAGGGAAGGCTGCTCGTGTAGGTATCTTCACCGACCACCTCGGGATCGATCATCGAGGGCAGCACGATGTCAGGCAAAACGCCGATATGCTGAGTGCTGCCACCAGAGATACGGTAGAATTTTGCCACGGTCAGTTTGAGCTGGCCAAGATCGGGCTGATTCATAAACATGCTGAAGGGGCGCTTGATCGATACGATGCTCTGCACGGTGCCTTTGCCAAAGGTCCTGTCACCAACAATCACGCCGCGTCCGTAATCCTGAATGGCTGCGGCAAAAATTTCTGAAGCCGAAGCACTGTAACGGTTCACCAGCACAATAAGCGGACCACCATAAACCATTGGATACTCCTCGTCCTTAAGCACCATCTTGCCGCCCAGAGCGTTGCTCACCTGCACAACTGGCCCTTGTCCGACGAACAATCCGGTAGTATTAACCGCCTCTTCGAGAGATCCTCCACCATTATTACGCAGATCGATGATGATTCCGTCAACCTGCTCAGCTTGCAGCTCTTTGAGAATTTTAAGAACATCCCGCGTTGTGCTGGCATAATCCTTTTTGTTTTGCCTCTCTCCCTCAAAATCGAGGTAGAATGAGGGCAACTCAATGACGCCGATTTTTTTACCGTTTTCGACGATGATCTTCTTCTGCGCAGCCTGCTCCTGCAAATCGACCTTGTCGCGGACGATCCTGATGATTCGGGCTGGCCCCTTGTTGGCCTGACTTGCTGGAAGCACTTTCAGCCTCACCACCGTGCCTTTGGGGCCCCTGATCTTTTTGACCACATCGTTGATGCGCCATCCGACCACATCGATAATCTCGCCCTTATCGCCCTGCCCAACACCGATAATCCGATCGCCCTTCTTGAGCTGGTTGCCCTTGAAGGCAGGTCCGCCAGGAATGATCTCATTGACCACCGTGTATTCATTCTCCACCTGCAACTTCGCGCCAATACCTTCGAGCGAACGACTCATATCGATCTGAAAATTCTCGTACATATCGGGAGAAAAGTAGTCGGTATGAGGATCGAAAGAGGTTGTCACAGCATTTATATAGGACACGAAAGCATCTTCAGGCTTCTGCTGGTTGAAGAGGTTCAGGCGGTTCTTGAAGCTCTTTTCAAGCGTGCTTTTGATGCTTTTGCCCTTTTCACCGGTGAACTTCATGTTCAGGTACTGATATTTCAACTCTTTACGCCACTGATCCTGAAGCGCGGCAAGGTCAGCCGGCCAGGGAGCAGTTTTGCTCCGTTCAAGTTCGAGCATTTCAGGCTGGGTGAAATCGAATGTTGATGTTTTGAGCGTCTTCATCATGAACGCCATCTTCTGACGAGCCCGACTCAGGAACTGATTGTAGATAGCAAACCCTCCCTCTGGATTGCCGGTGACAAAATCGTCATCGAGACGGTTACCAACCTCCCTTTTGAGCTTTTCGACATCTGAAGCCATGAAGTAACTCCGGTTGTTGTCGATATTATCAAGGAAGCGCTTGAATATCTGCTGGGAAAGCGAATCGTTCAGCGGAACCTTACGATAATGGTTCTGAATAAGATACTGGGCAAGGTGCCGCGAGGCCTCCATCTGCTCAGGAGTCGGCTCGAGCAA
Source organism: Chlorobaculum parvum (assembly GCA_011372505.1). Taxonomy (GTDB): domain Bacteria; phylum Bacteroidota; class Chlorobiia; order Chlorobiales; family Chlorobiaceae; genus Chlorobaculum; species Chlorobaculum parvum_B. The sequence continues at coordinate 10,276 of DRSQ01000103.1, forward strand.
TGCTGGCGCTGGCTCGGCTTTCGCTGCAATAGCCCGGGAATGATCCCATGACAACGTCAGGATCGAAAAAAACAAGAGGACGGAAAGTAGTGGCGAACGTAACGATTTCATTCTGGTATGACGTATTGGTAAATTCATTCGATAACGGGACAAAGAGCCTTTGAAGTAATGAGAGCCTCAAATCTTGCTTCAATATATTATATTAGTTAAACATAGTATCTGCCTAACAGGTTTCATGCGGATGCGTTAAATCGCATCATACATCACCCCGATAAACACCAATAACCCAACAAATCCAAACGGAGAGCTTTTTATGTCGAAAACCACCAGTTACAAAGAGCTGGGTCTCGTTAACAGTCGTGATCTTTTCGCCAAGGCTGTCAGTGGCGGATACGCCATTCCTGCCTACAACTTCAACAATCTCGAACAGCTTCAGGCTATCGTGATGGCTTGTGCAGAGACCTCCTCACCGGTTATCCTTCAGGTCTCGAAAGGCGCGCGTAACTATGCTAACCAGACCCTGCTGCGCCACCTTGCTGCCGGTGCGGTCGAGTACGCTGCCGAACTTGGCTGCGCCATTCCGATTGTGTTGCACCTCGACCACGGCGACAGCTTCGAGCTGTGCAAGGACTGCATCGAAACCGGCTTTTCGTCGGTGATGATCGACGGCTCGCACCTGAGCTACGATGAAAACGTCGAGCTTACCAGCAAAGTGGTGGAATATGCTCATAAGTATGACGTCACCGTTGAGGGCGAACTCGGCGTGCTGGCCGGTATCGAGGATGAGGTAGAGGCTGCCGAGCACACCTACACCGAACCGGATCAGGTCGAGGATTTTGTCGGCAAAACCGGCGTGGACAGCCTTGCTATTGCCATCGGAACTTCGCACGGCGCGTTCAAGTTTAAACCAGGCGAAGATCATAAAATAAGGCTCGACATCCTCGCCGAGATAGAAAAACGCATTCCCGGCTTCCCGATCGTGCTGCACGGTGCTTCATCGGTTCCTCAAGATCTGGTGCAGATGATCAACGCTCACGGCGGCAAGCTGAAAGATGCGGTCGGCATCGGTGAAGACCAGCTTCGTGAGGCTGCCCGCTCGGCGGTCTGCAAAATCAACATCGACTCCGACGGACGACTCGCCATGACCGCTGCCGTGCGCAAGGTACTCGACGAAAAGCCCGAAGAGTTTGATCCACGCAAATACCTTGGCCCCGCCCGCGAAGCGCTCAAGGAGCTATACAAGCATAAAATTGTCAACGTCCTCGGCTCCAACGGTAAAGCCTGAGGCGAACGTCCCACCAACCAAATCAAAAAAGGCTGGTCCGCGCCACTGCGACCAGCCTTTTTTCTTTTCCTCTTCTCTCCACAACGTCCACCATTTTCTTCACTCACGCAAATACCGCAGCGCGAGGTAACTCATCATTCCGACGCCGGTTTCGAGCGATTGCTCGTCGGGGTTAAAGGTCGGCGAATGGAGCAGGTTGTCCGGGCCGTCAGAATCGAGGCCCGTTCCGAGCTGCCAGAAACTGCCGGGGCATTCGCGCAGAAAGTAGGCAAAATCCTCAGCGGTCATGAGCGGTGCGGAGTTGTGCACCTTGTCCTCACCGAGATACTCCATTGCAACGTCCCAAGCCAGATCGGTCATTGCCGGATCGTTGTTCAGCACCGGATAGCCGGTTCGTATCTCGACCTCCGCCCTTACCTCGAACGCTTCGGCTACCCGGTGCACGGTGGCTTCGAACCGCTCGTGCAGCCGCGAACGCAGCTCTTCATTCATGGTTCGCATGGTGCCCTGCATAGTCACCTTGCCGGGGATGATGTTGGTGGCGTGGCCGCCGTTAATCGAGGCGATCGAGACCACCGCCGGCTCGTGCGGCGGCGAGAGGCGGCTCACCAGATGCTGGAGCGCGGTGATGATGTGGGCCGATGCGAGGATCGGGTCGCGGGTCTTGTGCGGTGCAGAGGCGTGACCGCCCTGCCCGTGCACGGTAATGTACAGTTCGTCGGCGGCGGCCATGAAGCCCCCCTTGCACATGGCGACCGAGCCGCTGCGCACACTCGAAAAGCAGTGCTGGGCGAAGATCGCCGAAGGGTTGTAGCGCTTCAGCAATCCGGCCTCGATCATCGGCTTCGCGCCGCCGGGGGCTTTCTCTTCGGCAGGCTGAAAAATCAGCAGCACGTCGCCGTTCAGCTCCTCCTTCATGCCACTCAGCACCGAGGCCGCGCCGAGCAGCATCGCCGCGTGCATGTCGTGACCGCAGGCGTGCATACGGCCTTTCGCGGTCGAGCAAAAGTCGTGGGAATTCTCCTCCTGAAGCGGCAAAGCGTCGATGTCTGCCCGGAGCGCCACCGTCTTGCGCTCGCCGGATTTTGGCATGCCTTCGCCGCGCAGCAGAGCCAC
>DRSQ01000104.1 GCA_011372505.1 Chlorobaculum parvum
CGTCCAGAGCGCCAACGCGAAACGTCAGCGTTAGCGATCCGTCGCCGTGCTCTTCGATGCTCTGCGACGGGTGCCAGCGGTGCTCCCGAATCCACTGCGCCTGATAGGGCGTGAAGCGAATGACAATATCGCTGCTCCCGACTCCGGCGGTCTGATTGAAGGCTTTTTCGAAATAGCGTTCGATACTGAATGATGCGGGAATAACAAATGCTTCACCGGTCAGCGCCAGTTGTTGAATGCGGCAGAGCGCGAAGGTTCTGACCGCTTGACGCAACTCACAGTTGGCGATCAGATACCAGGTTCCGCCAGACTGGTCATAGTGCAGCCGGTAGGGATGAACAGTGCGTTCGGTAACCTCCTGATTTGATGAGGAGCTGTAGGTTATTTCGACTTTTTTCCGGTCACGCGCGGCCTGTTCAAGCACGGCGAAGTCATCTTCATTGATCCGACAGGCCGGAACGGGATTGTCGAACGAATAGATGTCGAGCAGGCCGCCCCCATCACCGGGCACGGGCAAAGCGTGCATGAGCTTGTCGATGGCGCGGCTGATTTCGTCGTAATATGGCGTGCCCTGGTACTGGGCGAGAACGCGTGAGGTGACGGCCAGCGCGTCAAGTTCACGGCGGTCAAGAAAGTCGGCGGGGTTGAAATGCCACGGCTCGCGATAACAATAGCCTTTGCGGCGGGGATCGTATTCGATGGGCGCGTTGAGCATGTCTCGCATGAACTCGATGTCGCGCTGAATGCTTTTGGAACTTACCTCTAAATGGCGTGCAATACTGGAACAGTTCGGATAGCGCTTGTTCCTGAGCTCGCGGTCGATGTGCTGCATCCGAACAAGCGGTGGGCGCGATCGTCTCATGCCGATGGATAATTAAAATTCAGGGGTACCACAAAAAAACATAGCACTGGCTGTAGGACATAAAGTGTCCAACGCGGCCAAAAAATCCGCATTGTTGGTTTGTTGCCACCGGCATTACGCTTTGTTCACAATATAGACTATCGACAGAATCACGTCAAGATTGGCGCGCAAAAAACTATCGCAAGATTTTTCGAGCAGGCCTTGCAACGATCCGGAAATGAACGGTTGGTTCTCTTTCCCTTTTCACAAGCGATCAAAACGAAAAAAATGGTATGCCGGGGAATGTTCATCGGCGTAATACGGTTGAGCGAATTAACATGCCTGGTAAACAAGCAACAAATCTGCGGCTCGTTCATTCTTGCCGCTCGTAGTCGCCACGTACGGGGTTTTACCCCGGTTCTCTTGGGGATTGCCGGAGTTCGAGGGGCAACAAAAGAGTTCAAGGTGTTTTCGTTATATTAAGTTACAACTCCATCCGCTCACTGCCGGGCGTTGCGGCGTTTCCGTCATGGCTGTCTGGCTGTGCGAATCGCCCTGATGGTGGCGGTTTGCAAGAATTGCGCGATGTTGTCGTTATCCATTGTCCAGAGACCGTTACTGGATACGACTCTGGCCTGAATAAAAATTTTTTCGTCAATAGCACGGCTTATGACTGTCAATAAAAAGCATCAAGACGCGAAAACGGCTCCTGCTGTCAAGCGCGAAATTCCTTACAATTATACCTCTGCCAGCGATCGGCAGGCGATTTCGTTCATTCTGGGCGAAGCCGTGGTCCGGCAGGTGGACGAGTTACGCGATTTTCGCGTGACAGGCCGTTCTGCACGTCTGTTGATGCAGATTTTTGGTGATATCCTTATTCACGGCCGCAATCCTTACCTGTTGCAGGAGCTGCTCGATTCGGAGCGACGCCGGAACCGGATTTTCGAACATGCACGGAAAGATCTTGATACCATCGAAGCGACGGCTAACGGCGATTCAAGGGTACTTGCCATTGTCCAGACCTTGCGCAAAAAGCTCGACAAGTTCCGTTCGGAAATCGAAGTTATACCGGCCTACCGCCACAAGCTGAAGCGGGAGCTGGCTCCCATCGTGGGGGCCAAGAACGTGCTGTTCGACCCCTTCTCGATTGTTGCTCATGCAACTGATGCGACCGACTGGCGCTTGTATTTGCCGGTGGCCGTTGTGACGCCGGACGACGAGGCGCAGGTGGCTCCGCTGATCGCGGCTATCGCCAAGCTTGGTCTGCGCGTGATTCCGCGCGGTGCAGGAACCGGCCTGACCGGTGGTGCAGTGCCGCTGCGTTCGGACTGCGTCATCATCAACACCGAAAAGCTGAACCATGTGCACGGCATCAGCGAGCGGACGTTCCACCTGAAAGAAGGCCATTCGGTGACGGGTAAGGTGATCGAGGTCGAGTCGGGCGTCATTACCGAGGCGGCCATGCACCACGCTGACGAGCACGGGCTGGTGTTTGCTACCGACCCGACTAGCGAGTGGGCTTGTAGCATCGGCGGTAACATCGCCGAGAATGCGGGCGGCAAGATGGCCGTACGCTGGGGTACCTGCATCGACAATCTGCTGGAGTGGAAAATCGCCATGCCGGGTGGCAAACTGTGGACCGTTCGCCGCACTGATCATCAGCTTCGCAAGATTCTGCCCGAGGACACTGTAACCTATGAGGTGCTCGACCAGCACGGTGCGCCGCTGAAACGCATCACCTTGCGCGGCACTGAAATCCGC
>DRSQ01000105.1 GCA_011372505.1 Chlorobaculum parvum
ATTATCGTCACAATTTTCGTCACACTGTATATCGGAACTGACTGAATCAGAAAATGCACATGATCTTTATCACTGCCAATTTCAAGAAAATTCATCTGATAACGCTTTTCTATATCTAAGCATACCGCTTTCAGCTCCCCGTCAACCTCACCATCAAATATGACTTTTCTGTATTTTGCTGGAAACACCATATGGTACATCAGCACGGTAACATTATGACTCTTATGAAGATACTCGCTCATCAATCGCTATTTTACGCCGCAAGCGGCGGGGTATTTACCCTCAGGGAATAAACGCCCCTGACTTCGAATGTCGCAGCGCCTTATTTGATTTAATCATAACACGAAAACAGATTTGCGATTGTTAACTATTTATAATTAATAAACTTATTCGTATCATTAAGCTTAAATCAGTTCTTCTATCAGCCACCTAACCATCAGTAGCTTATGAAACTCTCGCTGATAGGCCGGTTCGTTCCGGCGATGATTTCCTCCTTGCTTTTCACCTCCCCGCTTCCGGCTGTGGAGTACCATCAGCATCTCGATTCACTGTCGGTTTCTACGGCAGATCACTCCAAGTTCAAGCAACTGCAGAAGGAGTTCAAAAGCGGTCCCGAAGTGACCAAAGCCTGCCTTGAGTGCCATACCGAAGCCTCCAAGCAGGTGCATCGCACCAAGCACTGGACGTGGGAAGTACCGATGAAGGACGGCAAGATGCTCGGCAAGCGTCATGTAGTCAACAACTTCTGCATTTCGGTGGAGGGCAACGAACCTCGCTGCACCTCCTGTCACGTCGGCTACGACTGGAAAGACAGCAGCTTCGACTTCGCCAGCCAGGAGAATGTCGATTGCCTTGTCTGCCACGACGGGACCGGAACCTACAAAAAGCTGCCGCCCGGCGCTGGCCATCCGGCTTACAAAGACACGAAGTTCGCCGGTAAAGACTGGCCGAAAGTCGATCTTGCCTACGTAGCCCAGAACATCCAGAACCCTGACCGCCACAACTGCGGCCAGTGCCACTTCGAGGGTGGCGGTGCGGATGCGGTCAAGCACGGCGATCTTGACAACTCGATGGTGCACCCATCCGAGTCGCTCGACGTGCACATGGCATCCGGCGAGGGTCAGCTCAACATGACCTGCATCGACTGCCACAAAACCACCGGCCACCAGGTTCCGGGCAGCCGCTATACCCCACACGCGAGCGATGCGCATGGCTTCGACTATCCCCTGCCGGACGACTTCCCTACTACGTGCAGCTCATGCCACGGTTTGGAACCGCATAAAAAGAACAAGAAGCTCAACGACCACATCGCACGCATCGCTTGCCAGACCTGCCATATCCCGTACATCGCTAAAGAGCGTGCTACAAAAATGTGGTGGGACTGGTCGAAAGCGGGCAAGTTTGACGAGAACGGTCACAAAATCACCAAAAAGGATTCGACGGGAATGCCGGTCTATCTCACCAAAAAAGGTGAGTTCAGATGGGCCAAGAACATCGCTCCCGAGTACCGCTGGTTCAATGGCAACATGAACCAGATCACCTTCATGACCACGATCGACGACAAGGAGGTTGTGCAAATCAACCATCCGGACGGTAACTGTGCTGATAAAGCTTCGAGAATCTGGCCGTTCAAAGTGCATCGCGGCAAGCAGCCATACGACTCCGAAATGAAGCGGTTCGTCAAACCGAAGCTTTTCGGTAAAAAAGGCTCAGGAGCCTACTGGGCCGATTTCGACTGGGACAAGTCCATCAAAACAGGAATGAAAAATGCCGGGCTGGAATACAGCGGGAACTACGATTTCGTGGAGACCGAAATGTACTGGCCGATCAACCACATGGTCGCCCCGAAAGAGGATGCGCTCGCCTGTTCGGAATGCCACTCTCGCAACGGGCGGCTCGAAAGGCTTTGCGGAATCTACATGCCTGGACGCGACGCCAATCCCCTCGTGGAGATCATCGGTCTCATCGTTGTTGTCGGCTCGATCGTCGGGGTCTCAATACATAGCGTTATGAGGTATATCAGCAACCGGAATATCGGAAAAGGAGGACACGAATGAGAAGGGTCTATCTCTATGCACGCTTCCAGCGCTTCTGGCACTGGATGCAGGCCATCATTATCCTCGGCCTTCTGATAACCGGTCTTGAGGTGCATGGCTTGTTTCTCGGAATCGATTACGAACTGGCCTGCAATCTGCATAATGCCTTGGCATTTGGCTTGCTCGGCTTCATTTTGCTGGCGTTCTTCTGGTACATCACCACCGGAGACTTCCGCCAGTACCTGACCGAAGGTAATCTGCTGGAGAAGATCATGATGCAGGTGCGTTACTACATGATCGGCATTTTCAAAAACGAACCCCACCCGTTCAAAAAGAACGAAATTTCGCGCCTCAACCCGTTGCAACGCATCACCTATCTGTTGCTGACGCTCATCGGTTTGCCCTTGCAGATCATCGTCGGGTTTGTCTATTACTACTTCAACGAACTGGTCGCCCTCGGTATGCCTGCTAACTGGCTTGGCCCTATCGCTTGGCTGCACACGCTCCTGGCTTATTTGTTGATCGGATTCGTGGTGATGCACGTCTATATGACCACCACCGGCCACACGCTCACCTCCAACATCAAGGCCATGGTCACCGGCTGGGAAGAGGTTGAGGAATAATTGATAGTTGATAATGGATAATGACAAAAAGCTGTCTCGCAGAAACGGGGCAGCTTTTTTTTGCATGGCAGTCCGGGCGAGGACTTCAGGGCGAATATCGAGCAAGCAGTGAACCCTGTTCCTACAAAAAATTATCAATTATCAACTATCTACCCCATCCCGTTCTCTGGATCTTCGAGACGATTGCGAATCAGGAGTAACTCCTTACGCCTTTCAGGGCTTGTTTCAGGATAGTTGAGATTCAGGCTTTCAAGCGTATCGAGCACGATGCGAGAGACAATCAGACGCGTATTTTTTTTATCGTCCGCCGGAATAATGTGCCACGGAGCATCTTTGGTACTGGTGTCTTCAATGCAGGCTTCATAGGCCTCCATGTACTGATTCCAAAACTTTCGTTCTTCAATATCTGCAACGCTGAATTTCCAGTTTTTCTCCGGTTCGTCGATCCGGTCCAGAAAACGCTTTCTCTGCTCATCCTTCGACAAGTGCAAATAAAACTTCAGGATACGCGTTCCGTTGCAATGCAGATGCCGCTCCTGATCAACAATTGAACGGTAACGATGCTCCCAGACTTTTCCATGATCGGTCAGCTCATCAGGAATATTCTGGCTTTCGAGAATTTCGGGATGCACCCTCACAATCAACACCTCTTCGTAGTAGGAACGGTTGAAAATCCCGATGCGTCCGCGCTCAGGAAGCCCGCAATTGGTGCGCCAGAGAAAATCGTGATCAAGCTCTTTGGCTGAAGGGTGCTTGAAGCTGTACACCTGACACCCCTGTGGATTAACACCCGACATCACATGCTTGATGACACTGTCTTTACCGGCCGCATCCATTGCCTGAAAGATCAGCAACAGCGCGTAGCGATTGTCAGCGTAAAGAATGTTCTGGATAGCGCTTAACTGATCGACATGATCGGCAAGCATCTCCTTGTACTCGCTTTTCGAATCATAGACGGGCTTGATGCGAGTCGGGCGTTTGTCGAGACGAAGTTTCCCACGTCCGTCATATCTGAACTGCTTGATATCGAACTTCATGAGCAATACCCCAGTCATTCGTTGACGAAAAATGCAAAATCGACCTGTAAAGCTTTTTGTGAAAACAGTTAGCTTTCATTCAAGTTCGCAAAAAACGGAATTGAATCATATCTTTTTATAAGAGGCGAACAAAATTTGACTGTTCATGAAAAAAGCCCATTAGGAACCGTTTAAATGCTTGATTGGGTTGATCTTAATTATAGAAGATCAGGAATTACGGCAACCATGATGCCCGAGCCCGAAGCCGCTCAGGTGTCGAAACATAAAAACAACCACTATGCATTACGTTATTACCGGTTCACTGGGCCACATTGGCAAACCGCTGGTCACGCAACTCTGCAAAGAGGGGCATTCGGTAACCGTCATCAGCAGCCATGTTGAAACAACAAAACAGATTGAAGCGCTCGGTGCTAAAGCGGCTATCGGCACCGTCGAAGATGTCCAGTTCCTGACCGAAACGTTCCGGGGGGCGGATGCGGTGTTCACCATGATTCCTCCGCAGTACGAAGGCAACGACTGGAAAGCCTGGATCGTCTCGATCGGCAACAATTACATTAGCGCAATCAAAGCCTCTGGGGTAAAACAGGTCGTCAACCTCAGCAGCATCGGTGCGCACTTGATCGACAAATGCGGCCCGGTCAGCGCTCTCGCGAAAGTCGAGCTTGCGATGGATGCCATGAGCGGGGTAAATGTACGGCACCTTCGTCCGGGCTACTTTTACACCAACTTCTTGGACAGCGTTCAGGAGATCAAGCAGAAAGGCGTCATGAGCGGCAACTACGGCCCCGACGTCAAGATGGTGCTGGTTCATCCCGCCGATATCGCCGAGCACGCCGCCAAAGCGCTGAAGGATAAATACCATATCGGCAGAGGCTTCAGCTACATCGCCAGTGACGAGAAAACCCCAGCTGAAATTGTTGAGATGATCGGCAAGGCGATGAACAAGCCCGATCTTGCATGGGTCGAGCGCACCGACAGTGAAGAGCTTGACGAAATGCTTGCAGTCAGAGTTCCCGAAGAGACGGCAAAGAACTACGTCGAAATGGGTGCTGCCCTGCGCCTTGGCGACATGAACGCAGACTATTTCCGCCACCGCCCGGTCATGGCTGGCTGGAGAACGTTTGAATCATTCCTTCCCGAGCTTGTAGCTGTCGTTAAAGGATGATGAATCTACTTCCCGAAGGGCTGTGCTCAATAGCGCAGCCCTTGAGTACAGCCAAATTACTTGAAATGCATTTCAGGCTTTTCTTTGACACGCAAACCTGCCACTAAATCTTCAAGCCCATGCTTGCCTAGCACAGTCAAAATACTTTCTTTGTTACACCAAAACCTACCCCGAAATCATTTACAGTATCCCAGCTGACTTGCTGAGTAATGACCCAATCGTTGGGAAGATGGGAAACATTGACAACGTCCGCGGCATAAAGACTTTCAGGATTCTCAAGAGGGGCACTGAAACTGCCATAATTTTCAATGTAAGCGAAGCGGAAAACGGGATTAACGAGATTGCTAAAATGCATTGCAGCGCTTGCATTCATGCTCCTGATTCTGTTTTGGACAGTGTAGATATAATCAGTACCAGGCACAAATCCGATAAAGGGGGTACCTATGGCAAAGCCCTTATAACTCCATCCCGATTTGTAGATAGAGTTTTTGAAATAATTATCTTCTTCGTATTCTGGATCAGACTTATCATGAGGTGAAAAACCACTGAATCTTGTGTCAAGATATTCAATGTTGAAGCGCTGAAAAATGTTGTTACTTTTCTTGCTGATATATGAAGTGCCCAGCAGAATATCGCCAGGTATAATGAATAGCAGGCCACTACTATCTTCAAACATGGTTTGTGCATAAAAAAACCAATCATTATCTGTATTTTTGAGCTGCACAGCGAACTCAATAGAACCGCGGTGGTCGCCGAGGGCGTTTTCTCTTTCACTCGCGAGACTGCTGTCATCCCCACTGAGCCCTAAAAATACTCTTGCAAAATCATCCAATCCAGAAGGATTCTTTATACCCGTAACCCTGTTTGTCCCTCCCCAGACAACAACATGATGAATCCCCGTATAGAAACTCCAGCCTTTATCAGGGGCCGTGTCACCATATCTCAAATAAAGATATTTTTGATGCAAGTAAGCGTCTTTGACATAACGTTCGTCACCAAGCCATCCATGTCCGAGGTAAGCGTTAATGGCAATCTTATCACTAACCTGAACATAACCATTCGTTGAAATGACGATTTTAGGAATAGTCGGAGCATTACGGCTGTAAATTTCTGATCCCGAACTCAACTCTTGGTCGACAAGCCCGATAAGTTCAGATTTTTTCCCTACCCAGATTTTGATCTTTTCAGAGGCAATTCCAGCATAACCATCTGTGAACATTATGTGGTCATTGCCTTCTGTCTGCGCAGTTACGTCTATTCCATAAATCCAGTCCAAGTCTTCGAGATCATCCTTTTCCTTACCTACACGAAGACGTAGATATTCTGTACCGCTGTCAACTGGAATGCGACCATTCTGATTTATCCACATCAATAACGGGGCTTTATCTCCTGAAATTGATGTCATTCCTGCCGATAGCTCTAAATAGTCAATGCCTTCCGGCTTTTCATTGCTGAACGCACTGAGGGTCATAAAAATCAGATACAACGGTAGAGCAATGATCTGGATGATGCTTTTTTTCATGTGGGGTAGTGATTTTTATGGTTGATCACTAAGAGATAAAAAGTGCTATTTCTTTTTTTTATCCGGTCAACAAAATTAAAATATTCATTATTCGGATAACACCATATTTATAGAAACCTCTTATAATTAATTTTCTATATATAGAACTATAGCGAGAGGCATAAGCGTATAGTAATATTGTTTTCGACTAACCAAAAAACCAAACAGACCCCTGTGTTTTTTATCTTTTACAATCCATCCTTTGCATCATCGTAAAGTAGACGATTACAGCTCAATCGTTGGAAGAGAATGGATCGTGCAACTGATCTTCCAGACTGACGTGCTCGGGAGCCACTCCGGGCTGTTCCGTAGCGGCATGACGCTCCTTCATCATGGTATTCGCAAAAAACATACCAGCCCCGGCAACAAGCAGTCCTGACATACCACAGGAAACAACGGCAACTCCAAGTGGAGGAAACATGAGCACACCTCCGGTAACAGCAGCAGCTTCTTTAAACATAGTAACTCCCGTTTGTTCTGGATAACTATCTTCAGATATTAATATTTTTTAATATACAATTATTCCGCAATTATGCAGAATCCACCTTTTAGCGAAGGTTATGCTGAAGCGAAAAACCGCATCAGCCTCGTTCCCAAACGCAGTTTCGCTTCCTCATAAAAAAACTGAGCATCACATACGGGCCCGCTAGTTGCGTTGGCGAAACGATCGTAGCAAATCATCATAAAACTGTATTTTGCATTACGCGCACTACAAAAATGTTCTGACAATGAACGGGAGCCGATCAATTGATGAAAAAACACAACCCGAACATATCTCAGCGGATAGTGTTCTTTACCGGCGCCGGCATGTCTGCCGAAAGCGGCGTACCCACCTATCGGGGAAAAGGAGGCGTCTGGAGCCAATATGACTACGAGGAATATGCCTGCCAGGAGGCCTTTGATCGCCAGCCCGAAAAGGTGCTGCGTTTTCACGAACTGCGGCGCCGAGCGGTACTCGATTGCGAGCCGCACGCCGGACATCGGGTGATCGCCGGAATGCCGGAAGCCTTCGTAATTACACAAAATATCGACGGAATGCACCGGCGCGCGGGCTCGAAAAAGGTCGTTGAGCTGCACGGAAGCCTGTGGCGGCTATGGTGTGAGAGATGCAAAATAGCGAAAGAGGATTACGGGCGAGAGTACGAAACGTTGCGATGCGATTGCGGCTGCTGGCTCCGACCTGCGATCACCTGGTTCGGCGATATGCTTGATGAAGTGGTCATGCAGCAAGCATCGGAAATCATCGCTGCCTGCGATCTGTTCATCAGTATCGGCACCTCGGGCACTGTGTGGCCTGCCGCTGGATTTCCCGATCTTGCTAGGCAAACCGGCGCATATTGCATTGAAATCAACCCTGAACCATCGGGATCGACCAGCTACCACCAAGCCATTCAAAGTAAAGCGGGTGGTGTGCTGCCAGAGCTGTTTGCGGCCAAACAATAAAAAAGAACGCTTCCTCCAGGCGACGAAAAAGCCACACAGAGAAAGCGCCCTGATAACTAATAGCCGGAAGGATTAATAGGTCAACAGCTTGATACCTTCTTCAGCCATCGCAGTGGCGATAAGCGGTGGTTTGGCAACAATGACTCCAGAGATAAGATCCGAAACCTGCTTACCGGTGTTAGGCAGGAACAACGGGCAAACCTCGACCTTGACACCTTTGGCAATCAGCCCCTTGAGCAGCATCTGGGGAGATTTGTTGAGCGGCTTGAACAATTTCTCTTTGCTACCATTCACAGCAAGATTGCCAGCTTCACCGCAAAGCAATACGCGAACAGAACGGCCTTGCTTGAGAGTTTGGGTTGAAAGAACCATCGCCATCATCTGCGCCATGGAATCTTCTGAGGTAACGACCACGAACAGCCCTTTATTGCTGTTCTTTACAGTCACCTTCGGTTCAGCAGAGGCCGTATTGATCGCTGCACCGAACGAAAAAAGAACGGCAAGGATTAGCGCGAGAGCGGTCATCGATTTTCTGAACATTGACATGAAGAGTGTTCCTTTATTTTAAGATTAACAGGAAATTAACGGACTTAAGGGCACCTCTAAAAAGTGTCATGAGCGACCTGAGTGCAAGGCGGATGGAGCGCAGAAACCGGAGTGTACGCAGTGTACATGGGGATTTCGAGCACCACCCAACGCAGCAATCGGGCCGCGCAATAAGTTTTTAGATGTGCCCTTAAGATAACACTCAACGCCGTCAATAGCGCAATCGTTCGCACATCTTTTTATAACGCCATCAACTATCTGCCAAGCCTGTCTCTATACTGTTGTGCCAGCCATTTCCGGTATGCGCGGCACTCCCCTGTTTCATATCCAGAAAAAGCTGTCGTATATTTTTTATTGTGCAATAATCCGGCAGAACCACGAAACGACGCCTCGACATGACATCCGGCAAGAACCTGCGGCAGCGGCTGCACTACATTATTTTCGATTACGACACCATCCCCGCCAAGGCGTTCGACCTGGTACTGATTGTGGCCATCCTGCTCAGCGTGACCGTCGTGATGCTCGATACGGTCCGCGGGATTCACACTGCCTATGGCGAGGCGCTTTATCTGCTTGAGTGGTTCTTCACTATTCTCTTTACGGTCGAATATCTGCTCCGGATTTACGCCTCCGATTCGGGCAGGCGCTACATTTTCAGCTTTTATGGGATCATCGATTTTCTGTCGATCCTCCCAACCTACTTCAGCATCTTCGTGCCCGGCACACAGTACCTGCTGGTGATCCGCTTTTTCCGCGTGCTCCGGATTTTCCGGCTGCTCAAGCTGGTCAAGTTCGTCAAGGAGGCCGAGTTCGTGAAAGCCTCGCTGATCGCATCGAGCCGCAAGATTGTCTTTTTCCTTTTTTTCGTGCTCGTGACAGTGAGCATCATCGGCGCGCTGATGTACATGATCGAGGGCGAAGAGAGCGGCTTTACCAGCATTCCCAAGGGGGTGTACTGGGCCATTGTCACTATCACGACCGTTGGCTACGGTGACATCTATCCCCAGACTGTGCTCGGACGCACACTCGCCTCGCTGCTCATGATTGTCGGCTACAGCATCATCGCTGTTCCGACCGGCATCGTCAGCGCCGAGATGGCTGTGATGAACGAAAAAATAGAGTCGGAGCTCTCGTCTCCTTGCGAATCCTGCTGCTCCACTACCGAGCACGACGAGGACGCCAGTTTCTGCAAAATCTGCGGCAAGCCGCTGACCTGAGAGGCTTTAAAACAATCCCATCTGCACATGCTGAACAAAGCCTTTTTTCCGGGGAAATATATTCAGGGCGTAGGTGCGCTCGACGAGTTGCCTGAGCTGATCCGCTTATTCGGCAAGCGCGGCTTGCTGCTCGGCTCATCAACGGTGCTACAAAAGCTTCTTCCCGAAAGCGGCCTGAACATTCAGGATAATTGGCTGAGCACTGAACAGTTTGGTGGCGAGTGCTGTGAAACCGAGCTGACGCGGCTTGCCGGAGTGATCGCTGAACGGCAGTGCGATGTGCTGATCGGCATGGGCGGCGGCAAGACCATCGACGCGGCCAAAATTGCCGCCGACCGCGCAGGACTGCCGGTCATTATCGTGCCGACCATCGCCTCGACCGACGCCCCGTGCAGTGGTTGCGCGGTGATCTACTCGGATGAGGGGATTTTTGAGTCGGGATGCTTGCAGAAATCGAACCCTGCGGCAGTGCTGGTGGACATGAACATCATCTCGAAAGCACCCGCCCGGTTCCTCGTGGCGGGCATGGGCGATGCGCTGGCCACCTGGTTCGAGGCCCGCTCGTGCATCACGACCAAATCTCCGAACTCGTGCGGCGGACTGAGCACGCTGACCGGCCTCAGCATCGCGCGGCTCTGTTACGATACGCTGATCAAGTACGGAGCTTCGGCCAGAATTGCTGCGGAACAGCAGCTCATCACGCCCGCGCTCGAACACATCGTCGAGGCTAACATCCTGCTGAGTGGGGTGGGATTCGAGAGCGGCGGGCTTGCCAGCGCGCACTCGATCCACAACGGACTGACGGAGCTGCCCGAGACACACCGCTATTATCACGGCGAAAAGGTGGCGTTCGGCACGCTTGCAGGGTTGCATCTCACCGACGCCGAGCCCGACGAGATCGATACCGTGTACGGTTTCTGCGAACAGGTCGGCCTGCCGACCATGCTTGCCGAAATCGGTCTCGAAAACGCCAGCACAAACAAGCTGATGCTCGCAGCGGAAAAAGCCTGCGCTCCGACCCAGCCGATCCATAACGAAACCGGAACCATCACTCCGAACATTGTGTTTCACGCCATGCTCGCCGCCGACGCCTACGGCCAGCAGCGCAAGCAACAGGGTAAAGCTTTAGCCAAAATCTAATACGTTGTTCATTGAAAAGATTTTCTCTGAACCAGAAAAGGAGGTAAGTATGCCTGCAGTAACGTCATACACTGTCCTGCTCTACGGAGGCCCGGACGGTTACCAGACCAACCGTGCGCAGATCCAGCTGAACGACGCCAGTGGCAAAGCCG
The DNA here is from genome assembly GCA_011372505.1 of Chlorobaculum parvum. GTDB lineage: Bacteria > Bacteroidota > Chlorobiia > Chlorobiales > Chlorobiaceae > Chlorobaculum > Chlorobaculum parvum_B. The sequence goes on from DRSQ01000105.1 coordinate 10,921, forward strand.
TTGCATGGATCAGATTCAACGATCCCGAAATGAAGTTTGAAAACGACTACCTGTCAGGAGGCATCATCAGAATGCACATGCCGTCGTCAATGTTCGAGAATGTGCTCGATGTTCTGAGGAACGAAAAACCGATCAACGTCTATTTTGCACAAAATCGCGGCTTTCTCGGTACAGGTCCAGAACCGGTCGGTGAAGGCGAATAGCCAGCGTGACGCGTATCCAGTGAAAAAGCCGCATCAGAGGACCTGGTGCGGTTCTTCCTTTGAGCGGGCATCCTTTGGGGATCAAAGCTCACCTGGCAAAAACCCTTCAGCTGGGAGAAAAAAGGGGCTTGCGTTTGTGGTTATTGGTGCAATTCGTGAGGAGGTCGCTTTGATTCAGAATCATGCGATTCCGGTTGCGCGTCAGGCGAAGAAATAACGGGTGCTGGTTTTTGCAACTCGGCGACTTTGGCCTTATGCTCACTCACTTCATGTTCAAGTGCGTTGATGCGTTTGCGCTGACTCGAAGCCTTGAAGGTCTTTTTGAGCGCCGAAGGGGCAAGCACGAGCAAACCAATCAGCACGCCGATAGCGAGGGTGGCTAACAAAACCAGTGAAAGTGATCCGGAAATCTCCCAGCTTAAAAAGGAGATGGTGACAAGCATCGAGTTTTGCAACGCAAACAGCACCGCGATAACCGCAATGACAAGTGCGACGATCAAATAAAGTGTTGCCATTTTCTGCAAGAGTTACCTCTGCTGCTTAAAACCTGCCTACTCATCTCTGAACGTTGAATGCAATACTACGATAGCTATTTTCATGTCAGGTCCCGCGAGATTATAAATTTTTTTGACAAACAATTCGGGGTGCTCTTTTTGCCATTTGCGTAAAGCGTCCAGTGGCGTGCGATGACCGATCATCTTCTGCGGAATGCGAGCGTTATAGAGCTTTTCATAGTGCTTGATCGTTATTTCAAGTTCTTTTGAATCAGCAAATCCGGTCTGCTTCAGCACCTCCTCGATCCGACCATTGAATCGCTCGACCATGCCGTTAGTCTGCGGATGGCGAGGCTTGGTGAGTCGATGCTCGATGTCGTTCTTGTTGCAAACAACATCAAACAGATGGTTTCCTGACGGCGTCCGTTCACCGTTGACATCGAAGCGGTCGGTGAACTCTTTGCCATTGTCGGTCAACACCTTGCTGATTTTAAAGGGCGCAGCTTTTTTCAGTTTCTTCAGAAATCGTGCCGCGCTCTCGGCGCTTTTGTCTGGCATGATTTCAAGATACACCCATCGGTTGGGGCACGGTCAAGAGCCACAAACAGATAGCGACAGCTGGTTTCATCGCGCATTTTGGGCAGGTATTTGACATCGACATGCAAAAATCCCGGCTCGTAATCTTTATAGCTCTTTTTGGGTTTAACCTCTTTCTCTTCAACGGGATAGAGGGTCTTCAGATTGGCGATGCCATGACGGCGCAGGCATCGGTCGAGGCCGGAGCGTGAAACGTTCGGATTGATGAACGTACGCACAATCACCAGCAGATCATCGAGAGCCAAGAGCAAGGACTTTCTGAGTTCGATGACAACAACGAACTCTTCCAGATCGCTCATGGTCTTGTTGAACCGGTGCGGCGTATGGGGAAGGTCGTCAACCGAATCGCGCTTTTTCCATTTCAGGGCTGTGGCTTTGCTGATGCCATGCTTGGCTGCCGGCCGGCTTGCCGAAAGGCTGGAGGCCTGAATTTCCCGACGAGTCGCCGGTGTCGTCCGGGCATTCTGGTGAAGGTTAACGTACATGACCGATTTGCCGTACATAGGGTTTCCAGTTCGCCTTCATGAAGCAGTATGCTTGAAAATAAGCATAACTTCTCATAGGTATATATTCTTCCGGGACCTAACAGATAGATTTTCGATGACCTCGCCGTAATTGATGCCGATGCTGAAGAGCCTCTGTTTTCCTTGATCCAATTTGGCGCTTCTCGATCGCAATTCTCTCGCATTTGTATTGCCACTGCACCAGTCACCACCGCATCAGCGGCACGGCCAAATTCGGCCAGTAGGTTGTCGCCGACCGCGTCCACCAGGCGTCCGCGATATCGCTGAATCAGCACTGACATAATTTTGCGATAAGTGTTCAGTGTAACCGCTGCTTTGAGTTCATCACGGCACATCAGACGGCTGAAGCCCGCCGCTTCGGCACTCAAAACGGTGGTTAAACTTGTGCCTGGGATCGTCTGCGGTCACTTCTTGCGTTCCACACTATAGGCAAACATGGGGATATAAATCAGCGTCAGCACCGTTCCCACCAGAAGTCCGCCCACGGCCACGTCGGCCAGGGGCGAAAGCCGCTCCAGCCCCACGGCCCATTCGAAGGCAATGGGAATCATGCCGGCGATGGTGCCGAAGGCGGTCATGAAAACTGGTCGGAAGCGCACACGCACGCTTTCCAGGGCTGCCTCGAAGGGTGACTCATCCTTCTTCCTGAATTCCTGGTAAAAATCGATCAGCAGAATCGAGTTCTTGATGATGATTCCGAACAACAGCAGGATGCCCACCAAGCTGGGCATGCAGCTCGGCTTGTCGAAGATCAGCATACCCCAGGAGGCGCCGATCATGGCCAGGGGCAGCACCAGTACCATGACGACGGCCAGGCGCACCGACTGGTATATCGCCACCAAGGCCATGAGCAGCAGAATGACGCCGATGCCGATGGACTTGATCATCCGGCCAAAGGAGTCTTTCATCTGCTTGATGTCGCCCTCCTGGCTGATTTCCACGCCTTTGATGCCGGCCTTGTTCAAGGCGGCCTGGCTGTCCTCGGTCAACGTCGAGATGGCGCGCCGGCTGCGGTAGCCGGATACGTCCAGGGAATAGAGCATCTGGTTGCGCTCGATCTTGTTGGCGGTCAGTCCGTAGTCGATCTGCGCTAGGGCAGCCAGTGGCACGGGGCCTTTGGGCGTCTGGATTGGGATCAGGCGCAGCTGGTCCGGGTTGCCGTCAAAGGGTCGGTTGAAATAGAGGCGCACGAATTGGTTCTGCATGGATACCAGGTTGGCGCTGACCGCCACTGGAAGACCGGCCAGGGGAAGCTGGGCCGCGATCTGCACCGGGGTCATGCCATAGGCCAGGGCGCGGTTAGTGTCGACATTCAGCCGGGCTTCGGTAAAATCGTTGTCCCAGCTGGTGTTGACCGATGTCAGGCCTTTTACTTCACCCAAGGCGGCGGCAGCCTTTTTCGCGGCCGCGGGCAGCACATGGTAGTCTTCGGCCAGCAGCCGCGCGTCGATGGGAGCTTTGATGCTGGACAAGGGGGTGGCGCCGAAGTCATACACGTCGGCCGCCTTGACATTTCGCAAAACGGACAACCGCGAACGGAGTTCATCCTCGATCTGCCAAATGTTTTTCTTGCGATGAAAACGGTCCACGCAGTTGATGGTCATCATGGCCTCGGCGGGCAGAGAGCCCGACCCCAGGGAGAGCACACCGGGCTCGGAACCGTAGCTGACCGAGCTCATGACCACCTCAGGCTGTTGGTGCAACCACGCGAGAAATGGTTTGAGACGTTTTTCCGCTGCGTCCACCGATTCGTTAGCGGAAAACTTGACATGGACCTTGATGATGCCGGTATCCATGGGCGGCATCAGGTCTCGGCCGATCACCGGCATAATACTTTTAACGCTAAAGGCCAGAAGCGCCACTACGGCGACGGTCATCAACAGTCGCCGCCGACCGGAACGGCCGCCGGCGGAAAAGCGAAGCATCGCTAGGTAGGGGCCGACCAGACGTCCGAAGCTCTTTTCGTAGAGCCATTCGAGCCATTTCTCGAAGCCGGTCTTGGAAACCCCTTTGCGGTAGAGCAAAAAAGAGATGGCGGGTATGAACGTGATGGACAGGAAATAGGAAACCACCAGGGCGATGATCAATGTAGAGATCAGGGGTCGAAAGATTTGCTGGGGAAAATCGCCCGTGAACAGGAACGGAAACATGATAGCCACCGTAGCCACGGTTCCGGCGAACACCGGCGCGATCACTTCCTTGGTCCCGGCGATGATCGCGGTATTCAAATCCTGCTTCAGCTCTACCAGGTGGCGCTCGATGTTCTCCAGGACGACGACTGCGTCATCCACCAGCATTCCTAAAGCCAGAATGATAGCCGTATAAATGACGATGTTCAGCTCGCCGCCGGTCATCCAGATGATGGCTATGGTGGCGAAGAACACCATGGGAATGGAGGCCAGGGCCGCGGCCACAGCCCGCAGGTTGCCCAGAAACAGCAGGATGACCAGCAGGGTGAAGATGATGGCGTCGCGCAACGCTTCGAGCATGTTGGTGTTGGCGGTCTGGATAAGGTTGCGCTGGGTATCGGCCAGTTGGAAACGGATATTGGGATAGCGCTGTTTCAGTTTTTCAACCACCGCACGGCCCGCCTTGCTGGTGGAAAGCACCGATCCGCCCGGAGCGCGCTGGATCGCCAGGGCGATGGAGGCCTGGCCGTTGCCTTCGTAGCCGGAAAAGCGTTTCTGATGCTCCCATCTGACACTGGCGATGTCACCTAAGCGCACGTTGGGCGCCACCGGCAGCATCTTTAGTGCCTCGACACTGGCTCTTTCACCATAGACGGTGATCGTATAGAAGGAATCGGAATCCTTGCTGAATCCGATAGGAGCGTCGCGGTCCAGGGCGCGCACCGTCGCCGCGATTTTGTCCAGGCTCACCCCCACTGCCTTGGTCTTGAACGGATCCACATTGATGTTGATGGCGCTTTGGTAGCCGCCGAAAATCTCCACGTTACCGACCTGCGGATTACGCAGAAGGGCGGGCTTGATGTCGCTTTCGGCAATCTTGCGCACATCGTCCAGGGTCAGGTCGCCACCGGCCGGCGACAGGGAAAAGACATCCACCGGCAGCACATGGGAGCCGGCTGTGTAGATGGAGGGATTGACCTCCGGCGGCAGCTTGCCACGAACCTTGTTGACAGCGTTGTTGACATCGACCGCCGCCGGTTCAAGCCCCTTGGCGTACTCGAACTCGGCCGTGACGATGGACATGCCGGCGATATTAACGGAACTGACCTGGCGGATCAGCGACAGGGTGGACACCTCCTCCTCGATGGGCTTGGAGACCGTGGAGGCCACCACGTTGGGCGTGCCGCCTGGTACCTGGCTCATCACGATGATCGTGGGCCGATCGCTGTCCGGAAAAAGGTTCTTGGGCATGATGATCAGGCCGTAAACACCCAATACGAAAAAGCCGGCAATCAGGCTGTAGAGCAGGTACGGACGCTTGTGAAAGAAATCGAACATTATCGTCGGCCCCTCCTATAGATTGCTTGTGTTGCTTGTGCTCACGGGGACGCCGGCGGCCATCCGCAAAAGGATATCCGGCTTGGCCACGATGACCTTTCGGCCGGTCAGGTTTTGTTCGACCGTCACGCCCTCGATGCCCCGGGCCTTGATGGTGACGTTCAACCGTTCGGCCTTGCCGTCGGCGGACAGTACGAACACCGAGGAGGAACCGTCCATGGTCAGCAAGGCGTCCACCGGTAAAAGCACGTCCTCACCCTGATAAACGACTACTTGGACATTGACGTACTCTCCCTCGACCATTCCGGTGTCCGGGGGCAGGGGCGCCACGTACTGCACCAGCCCCGTCTCTCCGGTTTGATCCTTGGAGGTCAGGGGCACGGTGTTGCCTTGCAGCATGATTTTTTTAGCGGGAACCGAGCTCGGCAGGGAAAGATTCAGGTAAAGTCCAGTTTTGGATGCGATCCGGAATAAAGGTTTGCCGGGCGTGGCCAGGTCACCGGGATTGACCAGGACTTGACTCAGCTTGCCGGATACCGGGGCCAGGATACGGGCGTAGCTGGATAATTCTTCGATTTCTTGCACGCCTTGCGTGATGCTCGCCCGTTCTTGGACCAGGTGTTCGATGGCGGCCTTTTCCTGCTGTGTTTGCTCCAGGGATGCCCCGCCGACCTTGAACAGTTCCAGAGTGCGCAGGTGGGCTTGGCGCTGCGCCTCGATTTCCGCGTCTATCCCGGCTCGTTTGGCCAGCAGCCCTTTGCGCTTGGCCCCCAATTCACCATTGTCGATCAGGGCGATCAGGTCTCCCTTGTTAACAGTTTCTCCTTCCCGCTTCAGGACCTTGGTAATCCGACCAGTAAGCCGGGTGGACAACACTGCCGAAACATCCGAGGCTACCACGCCCATGGCCGGCAGCGTCAGGGTGACCGGTTGGGATTTAAGTCCCATGGCCTCCACGACCGCCGGCAAAACCGGGGCCGGGGAGGCCGCGGCAAGGTCAGCCTTTCTTTTTACGAGCAGCATCAGGCCGGCGACGGCGATCAGCAAAAGAACCAAAGTAATAACAACACGTTTTTTCATTTCACAACTCCGTTCAAATCCGTACCGTAAATTGCTGCCTGCTGGGCCACGATCTGCCACTTTTGTTGACGCGCCCGATAAAGCGAAGCCTGGGCGGCCAGCACATCGCTTTCGTAGCGCAGATAATCCTCCGTGGTCATGCGACCTACGCGCACCGCGACCCGGGCAACGGTCAGCAGGGTCTGGCTGTCGGTGATCGATTTTTCAGCCAGACCGATGGACTTTTCGACGACCTGAATTTTGCGATTCAGCGTTTCCCCCAAGGCCGACATATCGAGGCGTGTTTGTTCCAGATGTCTTTTGGCTTTTTCTAGCTGAACACGGGCGATGGACTCGTTGGAGCTCAGTGTGCGGTCAAACAGGGGGAACTTCAGCACCAAGGCGATTTCGTTGTAGCTTCGGTAAATATGTCTGTCGGTGTTGTATGCCTCGCCGTCATTGCTGGAAATAAAACCGGTAACCGCCAAAGTCGGCCAGCGGGCCGACCGTCGGCGATCGACTTCCTTCGCGGCGGCGTCGGCATTGTATTGCGCGGCGGCCACCAGCAGGTAGGTAGTCCCGTCCGGCGGATGCACGAGGGTCATATCCACTGGGGCGTCGAGCTCAACACCGGTCAATGCCCGGATTTCCCGAAGTATGTCCAGGCGCTTGATGTCCAGGTCGTTGCGCTGCTGGTCAAGGTCGTTAAGAGTCTTCTGAATTTTTAGAAGCTCGGCTTCCGGGGCCCTGCCGATTTTAACCTTGAGTGACATATCTTCAAAAGTTTTAGCGATCGCTGCGCGCCGCGCATCGATCGCTGCTTCGAGGGTCTGGAGATAAGTCAGGGCGCTGTTGAGCGATACCACGGAAGCCTGACGACCGAGCAGGTCCAGTTGCCGATCGGTTTCGGCTTTATCTCGCAGCAACAACGCTTTTTGCCGCAGCACGTACAGCTCGCGGACATACACGGGAGCGTTGAAGCTCAGTCCATAGCGCAGGATCTTGCGGGAAAAAGGAAGCGAATCCCCGGCCTGGACATTGACCTCGGTCGGCGGCATGGGACGCAGGTTGGTCGGTGAATTGTAGCTTTCGAAACGACCGAAAAGCCCCAGTTTTGGAAACAAAGCGCCTGTAGCACGCTCCTTTTGGAGATTGCTTTCTTTAACGGATAATTCGCTGACCTCATAGCCCGGTTGTCGGGCAGCGGCATCAAGCAGGTCATTAATAGTCATGGCCTGAACGGAGCCATACCAGAAGACACCGCAAAGAACCATAACTGATATTTTTTTCATGGCTAACATATTTGTTTCAGCAAAAACGGAATCGAGCTACCCGCGCAACCGGAGAGGCGAGCCACAAAAAAACCGCTGCACAAGCAACGACCTGATTTTTTGCGATCAAAAAAACTTGTTTTTCTTAATGATAATCGCTCATCTGCGATAAACAAAACGCATGATACACAAAACATCAGCCAAAATCATTTACAGCAACGACGAAGCGACCATGGACTTCGTTGCCAAAGACGCCTGCTGTTTCACCGGAGAGCTGACTCAACTTATTCCGATGGTTCACTCAACCATTTCCCAGCACCTTAAGGCCATCTCTAAAAAGTTGGTAATGATATAAGATATTGAAATATCTTGCCTTAGCTTTGATACAAGTCCTGAAATATTCGTGCTTTATGCAGCAGCCATCAACACGACTGTACTGCTATGA
>DRSQ01000106.1 GCA_011372505.1 Chlorobaculum parvum
ATGAAGTTGCCGAGGTACTGCTCGAACTCCTGCTCGATGCAGAGGTGTGCCGGTTTCAGCTCTTGGCGGATGCGGCGGGTGATGGTATCGATCAGCACCGGGTCCCTGAGCAGCATGATCTGCGCCTGGAACAGGTCGCTGTAGAGCTTGCCGATCTTTCGGGTGGTGACCCGTTCGATCTTTTTCAGCTCCTTCTCCGAACGGTTCAGGGCGGCCTGGAAGCGCTCGATCTCCTCCTCGATGTTCTCTTCGTTCAGCTCGGCGATTTTATGGTCGATGATCTCCTTGACGAACTCGTGCGCCTCTCCTACTGCAAAGCCTTTCGAGCTGCCGATGCCGGAGTAGCGGCGCTCCTTTTCCGCCGAAGTGGCTGGGTGGGCGGGGGTTTGGCTGGAGTCCGGCAGGTCGCCGGAGGATTTCGGTGCTTTTTTGTAAACCATAGCCGGAAAAACTAAAACGGTGCAGAATCCGTGTTGTTGAGATAGCTGTCGTTGATCGGTGGCGGCTCGGGCAGGGAGGGGGGGGCCGGAAAGCCTGCCGCCGCGGGCCGTGGCGCTTCGACCTGCTGGTGCTGCTCCGGTTCACTGGCCGTGATGTAGCTGTTGGCCGTGGACTGGAAGCGTCCGTAATTTTTCAGGAACAGCAATCTAATGGTGCCGATCGGGCCGTTACGCTGCTTGCCGATGACCACTTCGGTGATGTCTTTGGTTGAGGAGCCGTCCTCAAAATTTTTGATGCCGTACATCTCGGGGCGCGACAGGAACATCACCATGTCAGCATCCTGCTCGATCGAGCCCGATTCACGAAGGTCACTGAGCTGTGGGCGGCGGTCGCCGGAGCGCTGTTCGACGGAGCGGTTGAGCTGCGCGAGCGCGATGACCGGAATGTTCAGCTCCTTGGCTAACGCTTTGAGCGAGCGCGAAATCTGGGCAATCTCCTGCTCACGGTTCGACCGTCCGTCCCTGACCGGCGTGACGAGCTGGAGGTAATCGACCACTACCATGCCGATGCCGTGCTCCTGCTTCATGCGGCGGGTCTTGGCGGTCAGCTCCATGATCGAGATGCCTGGTGTGTCGTCGATGAAGAGCTTCGCTTCGGCGAGCGCGTCCATGCTGTTGATAATCTTGTTCATCATCTCGGGCGAAATCTGGCCGCGGCGCACGAGCTGCGACTCGACGTAGGCCTCGGCGCACATGAGCCTGACGGCAAGCTGGATTTCCGCCATTTCGAGGCTGAAGAAGAGCACCGGCGTATTGAAGTTCACCGCCGCGTTGCGCGCAAGGGCGAGGGAGAATGCCGTTTTACCGGCCGACGGGCGGGCGGCGATGATAATCATGTCCGACGGCTGGAACCCCGCGGTGTATTCATCCAGTTCCGAAAAACCCGAGCTGATGCCGGTGACCGATGAGTGGGAGGAGCCGAGATTCTCGATCATCCTGGTCGCGGTCTTGAGCAACTCCTTGATGCTGGTGGCCTTCTTCTTGATGCCCGCCTGCGAGATGTTGAAGAACTGCTGCGAGGCATTCTCGACCAGATCGAAGATGTCCATCGAGGTGTTGTAGGCCGCGCTTGAAATGTGCGAAGAAATCGAAATCAGCCGCCGGTAGAGGAACTTCTCCTTCACCAGTCGGGCGTAATACTCGATGTTGGCCGAGCTGATCACCTTGCCGGAGAGCTCGCCGAGGTAGGGGCGTCCACCGACGTTGTCAAGTTCGCCCACGCGCGAAAGCTCCTCGCTGACCGTGATGAGGTCGATCGCCTGCCGCTTCTGGTAGAGCGTGAGCATCGCCTTGTAGATGATCTGGTGACGCTTCTCGTAAAAAACCTCCTCACCATTGTCGCCGAATATCTGGATGACCTGCTCGATCGGGTCGTCCTCAAGCAGAATACAGGCAAGTACCTCCTGCTCGACCTCGATCGAGTAGGGGGGCACGCGGCTCTCCTTGCTGAAGTCGATGTCACGGCTTAAATCTACTTGTGCTTCGCGCGGCTTCATTCCTCTTGTTTTCCTCGTCGTATCATGGTTTCCATTTGCGGTCAGTCATTCGGGCAGACCTTGTCGTAGTGTGCCCGGAGCAGCTGCACATCCTCCCAGCAGAGGCGCTTCCAGTTCGGATTCCTGAGCAGCGCCGCCGGGTGGTAGGTGACGAAGCAATCGAATCCGTTCCAGTCGATGAGTTTGCCCCGCATCGCGCCCATCGAGAGCTTGTTGTCGAGAATCGTGTTGGCCGCCACCCGTCCGAGCAGGAGGATGATGTTCGGCCTGATGGTTTCGAGTTGCTGCATCAGCCACGGTTTGCAGCACTCGATTTCGTCAGCGAGCGGATTGCGGTTCTGCGGCGGACGGCACTTGATGATGTTGCCGATATAGACGTCCGAGCGCTCGAAGCCGATGGCGAGCAGAATCTTGTCGAGCAACTGGCCCGAGCGGCCCACGAAGGGGCGCCCCTGAGCGTCCTCATCTGCTCCGGGAGCCTCACCTATAACGAAAACCCGCGCTTTGGGATTCCCTTCTCCGAACACCACGCTGTTGCGCGTTTCGGCGAGCCGACACTTGCGGCACTCGCGCACGATCTTGCCGAGCGAGTCGAGATCGAGGGCCGGGGCCACTGGTTCGTTGGCCTGTTCCGGAACGGGTGCGAAGAGCGATTCCTGCGTCATGGTGTTGCTTCGGTGGTTTCGGTTATCGTGACAGCAGCGGTTCGATAGCGTCAAGCAGCCGCCCGGCGGCCTCCTCCTTGCTGAGCAGGGGCAGCTCGGTGATTGCACCGTCACGACCGAGCAACGTCAGCACGTTGGTATCGACCTCGAATCCCGAGGTGGTTCCGTCATAGATGTTGAAAGCGACCAGATCGAGCTTCTTGTCCGTGAGCTTTCGGCGGGCGTAGTCGATTCCTCCGGCAGTTTCGAGCGCGAAGCCCACGGCGAGCTGGCCGGGTGTTCTGTTGGTTGCGAACTCGGCGAGAATGTCGGGATTTCTGACGAGGCGGAGTTCCATCTCTGCGTCATGTTTCTTGATCTTGCCCTCGACCGGCGCTTCAGGTCGGTAATCGGCCACGGCTGCTGCACCGATGAAGATGTTGCATTTGGCGAACAGCGGTTGCGAAGTCTCCAGCATGTCGACAGCACTCTCTGCGTCGTGGCGCTGCACGCCCGGCGGGGTCGGCAGCGTGACCGGGCCGCTTACGAGGTGCACGACCGCACCACGCCGCGCGGCTGCGGCTGCGATGGCGAAGCCCATTTTACCGGAAGAGTAGTTCGACAGGTAGCGCACGCCGTCGATCTTTTCGCGCGTCGGTCCGGCGGTTACGACCACCGTTTTGCCGTTGAGCGCCGATGGCTCAGGCGTGGCGAGCATCTTGCCCAGCGTCCCGAAAATCGTCTCTGGTTCGGGCATTCGACCAAGGCCGCACTGACCCGATGCGAGCGGCCCGCTCTCCGGTTCGAGGACTCGGCAGCCCTGCTTTTTGAGTACTGAAAGGTTGCGCTGCACCGATGGGGAGTCGTACATGTAGCCGTCCATCGCGGGCACGAGCAGCACCGGTTTGCCAGGACGCAGGGTGATGAGCGAAATCGATAGCATGTCGTCGCACAGGCCGCCAGCGAGCCTGGCCAGCGTGTTGGCCGTCGCGGGTGCGATGACCAGCGCGTCGGCCCACTCGCCGAGCGAGATGTGCTTCGTTCGCTCGGCCTCCATATCTGCGGTGAAAATACCGGTCAGCACCGCCCGGTTTGAGACGGTTGCAAGCGACAGCTCGCTGACGAACTTCAAAGCCGATTCGGTCGCCAGCACCTGCACGTCGGCTCCCGCCTTTTTCAGGAGCCGGACCAGATGCGGCGTTTTATAGGCGGCGATGCCACCCGAAATGCCGAGGAGAATGTTCTTGCCGGTCAGCACGGTATGCAAGCGGATAAGCTGTTATGGTTCATGGCGCTGGTATTGGGCCACGAATGAGATGCCCTCTTCAGCGGTGGAGGGCTGAGCGTGGCTCGGAAATTACAAGCGGTTATCATTAAATGTATGAAAAATAATGGGCATGCGAAGGCTCACTCCGGCTTGTCTTTCACAGCCTCTTGCTTGTCTCTCTTCTTTTTATCACCGAACAGTCCGTCCCAGAACTGGCTCCAGGTGTGGAATTTTTTGCGGTATGAAACACTGACGCCCCAGTTTTCGGTCGGTTTGAGCAGGTTGATGTACGCGGCGTCATTGCCGGTCATGCCGTAGGAGCGGAACGCTTCGACATAGACTTTCGGATTGACCCGGTACTCGATCTTCTGCGACGAGCCGTAATAGTAGTTTGGTGTCGTGGTATTGCTTCTTGAGACCGGGGTGGTGCCGGTGCCGATGAAGCGGACTTTGCCACCCGTGCCGGGCACGAGCAGCGAGAAGTACAGTTCCAGATCGCTCAGGGTGCCGTCGGCTCCGGTGCCGAGGTTGACGTTGAAGCTTTCCAGCCCGGCCAGGTCTTGAACGAGGCCAGAAATCTGAGAGGAGATCAGGCCCGTTCCGGCTGAAACGCCGACACTCGAAACGGGGGTATTACCGTTGACTACACCCTGCCGCTGCGGATTGAGGTACCACTGCCGGGTAAAGAGCATTGTGATGACGTTCAGATCGGCGTTTGGGTCGATGTGGCTTGCTTGGCGCCCGATCTTGTTGACTGCCGAGTATGGCTGCGGATCGTCGTTGAGGTAGTAGCCCATGCGCACGTTGGGCTTTTCGATGGTGCCGCTGACGGCGATGAGCAGTTTGACGTTGTCGCGCTCACCGGTCCGCGGATCGTAGGCCGAGACCTGTTTGCTGCCGTAAATATCGATCAGGCGGCCATCTCTGATTTCCTCGTTGTTCCAGGAGATGCGCCCTACGTTTTCAAGGTCGAAACCCGAATTCGAGAAGGTGTATTTGCCGCCGGTAATGTCGACCGAGCCGAACAGGCTGAAGCGCTGCCCCGATTTATTGACCACCAGCGACAGGTTGTTCAGGGTGCTCTCGATGCGCTCGCCCCTGATCCGGTCGAAAATCATCGTGCCTTTGAGCGGGACGTTGGCCGAGAGCTTGAGGTTTTTGATCTGGAGGATGTCCAGCAGCGTATAGTAGAATTCCGGAGCCTCTTCCTGAGTCTCTTTGGCGGCTTCGATCTGTTTGGGCAGCGGATGGCGCGGCACAAAGGTGATGAACTTCTCGACGCCGATATACTTTGCGCTCTCGCCGGAACCCTTGCGGTAAATGCTGAAATCGACCGAGTTGAACCTCAGCTCGCCTTCTGCAGTCGGCGCGTTCAAATCACCGTAGAACCGGATGTTGCGGGTTGAGCCGGTGATAGTGCCGAAGTTGGTGTCATCCTTCAGGTCTGGCTTGTTGTAAAACAGGAGTTTGTCCAGCGTTCCGTAGAGGTTGACCGAGACTGGCTTGAGCCCTTCGATGCCGATCATGCCTGTGACGGTGCCAATGCCTCCCTGTTCGTCCCTGACCTTCAGGTTGCCGAAATCGATTCTCGACGGGGTGCCGACAATCCGGCCGTTGACCCGGTAGGTGACCCTGGTTGCCGCAACGCGGAGGCTGGTGTTGTTCAGGGTTGTGGTCAGGAAAATCTCCGGTTTCGGCATCGATCCTGCGATGCGCAGATCGGTTGGAATGGTGCCCTCGGCCTGATCGATGACTGCCGGAGCGAGAGCTGCGATGACTTTTGCCGAAAGATCATCCGATCGGAGCGATACCCGGATCGGGCGGTTTTCGGGTATGCGTAGTACGAAGGGTGAGTAGTTCAGCACCAGAGGAATCGAGCCCGATCCCTTGATGGTATTGACCGGTATGCTTGCCGTAGTGCCGCCAGCCGGTGTCGAGGAGCCGTGGCTTTCGAGTTCGAACCGCAGGGAGTTGCCCGAGTGGGTCGCATTCATTTTTACCGTGCCGATGTTCAGCTCGTCCCAGGTGATGCCGCTGCCTTGCAATTCGAGCGTGCTGGTTTTGTCGCCTGGCGCGCCGCTGACCGTCAGCCGGATGTCCGCCAGGCCTTTAAGCGGTTCGAATGCCCGGTCAAGCAGAACAAATTTGGTTTCGGCAAGGTCAACCTGAGTAAGGGTGCAGCGGAACGTTCCTGGCTGGGAGCTGCTGAGCAGTCCGTTGAGTTCCATCACCTGTGCCGCTTTGGAAAACCTGACGCGGTTGAAGCGCAGGAAGTTCGAGGCGATATCGATTGTTCCTCCTGCACGCGCCTGCCAGGTGCCTTGCGGGTTGGTGAGCTGGAAGCTGTCAATGGTTACGGTCGTCAGTTTGTCGCGGTGCAGGCCATGTGCGCTCGCTGTGAGGGTTTCATTGAACTGCGGCATGGCGCACTTCAGCGAGGCGTCGATCCGGTCATTGTCGAGCGAAGAGATGAGGTTCAGGTTGCTGATTTTGCGTTCGATGATGCTCAGTGCCTTAACCGAACCCGTGAGCTTTGCCGATGAAACCCTTCCGGCCTGGCAGCTCATCGAGGCGTTCATGGCGGCATTGCTCATGGAGAAGGCGTTCCCGTTCGACAATGATGGGCAATCGATCGCAGCGTCGATAGAGAGCTGGCCGTCGTTGCCGGACGCTTTTCCCGAGGCGTTGCCCGTGAACTGTAGCTCTCCGGCTTGCAGGAAGGGGCGGAGCGGAGACAAATCGCGCACGGCTACCCGGTAGTTGAAGGCAAATGGGGCATTCCCTGCTTGCGGCGGAGCAGGTTGTACGGCACCGAACTCTTTTGCGATGCAAGCCGCTGCGTTCTGCGCGGCGTTGATGATCTGATCGAGCGAAGCGCTACCTTTCACGGCCAGATCGAACGCGTTGCTTGAAATGGCAACGGAGGATGAGCCTGCCGACTGAACGATACTGGCGGTCACGGCTGACTTCTCCCTGAACCGGTAACTGTTGAAGTACGACGGTTCGAACAGTATACTGGCCTTCAGGTTGAGTGCTGCCGCATCCAGCCCGCTGCCTTTCACCTTGAACGAACCGTTCAGATCGGTGGTCAACTCCTTCATGCCGCTTGCCTTGGACAGATCGAGCTTTTTGACCGTGCCGGAGGCTTCGTACGAAGGGACTTGCTTCGAAAGGTCAAGGTTGCCCGACATGACCAGCTCCTCGCCCTTCTCGCCGTAGAGCTTGGTTGAGAGGTCGAGTTTGTTGTCGTTGAAGTCGAGCTTGAGCGATCCCGACGATACCGTCTGCTGCTGCCAGAAGGCGCTGTTGACTGAAACTTCCGCATTGATGGCGCCGGGGCTGGCCGTGAAATCTCCCTCTCCGCTGAACCCGCTTTCGACGTCGTCGATGCCGGAGAAGCGGTGGAGCTGAGCGCCTTCGAGGGTGAACGAACCCGTTGCCTGGTAATTGCCCGAGGTTGTTCGCGAAGTTTCAAAATCAGCCGAGCCGCTGCCGAGAGCGGTGCTGAAATCGAGCTTGGTCATCCAGCGATCGAGGCGCCCCCTCAGCATACCGCTGAAATCGATGCCTCCGGATTCGGCGGCGAGTTTCCGGTAGCGCTCCTCTTTGAGCAAGCCATCGAGCAGCTCGGGCTCGATTCTCGATTGGTCGATATTCAGGTTGAACGACAGGACTTTCGGGTCGAGCAGGTTGAGCACTTCGCCTTCGAGGGCAAGGTTGCTGTCGCCATGTTCGATGCTGGTTGGCAGAATTTTCAAGTCACTCAGTGTGCCTTTCGTATCGCCCTGGAGGTGGTACATTCCCGACGGGATGGCGGGTAGATCGACGAAGCGGCCCAGTTCGGACGAATCGATATCGAGTGCTTCGATATGCGCGAAGGTGCGGTTGTTCATGAGACGCTCTTTCGACAGCCCTGAAAAGATGTTCAGCCCGTCCATCGATACCGACAGTTGCGCACGGCTTCTGTCGGTCTGGAGATCGAGGCCGATCACATCGCTGCGCACCGAGGTGAAGGCCAGCATGCCGGTGCCGCTCCGGAGCTTCAGGTTACGGTCGGGCATGTCGAAGTGCAGCTCTTTGATCTTGCCCATGATCTCGTATTTGGCCACGAACGCCTTCGATACGTTGAGATTCAGGTCTTCGGCCTTCCATGTGCGGCCTGTTTTCTCTTTCCAGGAGAACGAACCGCTCTCCATGGTGAAGTGACGGGCGCGAAACTTCTCGATAGCCAGCACTTCGGGGGTTTCCGGATGCTCTCGCAAGAAGACTTTTTGCAGGTTGAGTTCTCCATCATCATGCTCGACGATGTCGATTCTGGCCCCCTTGACCTCTACATTCCGGAAGGAGAGCATCGTGATTTTAGGCCGCAGAAGCGACAAGAAGTTAAAGCGTATGTTGATGGTTTCAGCTCCGGCCACCGGAGTTTTTGCCTCTTCTTCGTAAATGGCCGGCCCGACAAGGGTGATCTTGTCGGGAAAGCGCACCTTGGCCTCTTTTAGCTCCAGACGACCGCGGTACTCGTTGTTGAAGAGCGACAGAAACTGTTGTTTGACGAACAGGTCGGTCATGCCGCTGTTCAGTACGATCGCGGCGGCTATGACCAGTACAATGACCGTGATCGAGGCGACGGTCATCACGATGTGACTGTATTTTTTA
The DNA here is from genome assembly GCA_011372505.1 of Chlorobaculum parvum. GTDB lineage: Bacteria > Bacteroidota > Chlorobiia > Chlorobiales > Chlorobiaceae > Chlorobaculum > Chlorobaculum parvum_B. The sequence goes on from DRSQ01000106.1 coordinate 8,564, forward strand.
ACCTTTTCCAACGGTTGTTTCCGGGCAGTAAAGTTGAACGATGGTTTCGATGATGCCCGTTGTCGAGCGGCCTTCGAGCAGCGGCACGGTCAGGACTGAGCCTCCGTTTTCGATGACCGCTTTCGCTCCGGCGATCTGTTCGACCGCCCAGTCGGCACCCTTGACCAGAACATCCGGCAGAATCTGGCCGATCAGCTCTTCGGGGGTATCCTCTCCGAACAGCGTTACGGCATC
>DRSQ01000107.1 GCA_011372505.1 Chlorobaculum parvum
TCGTGAAGTGCGATCACCCGCTTGCTGACAAGGTTTGTCTTATGGATGAAGAGGTCGATGCCATGCACCGGGTGGTGTTCAAGAAGGTTTCCGAGGCCATGAAGGCCTGCAACACCGAAACCGAGCAGTTGCTGGCCATTCTTAGCGTTTCACGTTACCTCGAACGCATGGCCGACCACGCCACCCTCATCGCTCTCGAAGTGATCTACCTCGTCACCGGCGAAATCGTCCGCCACAACGAAGACTCCTTTGAAAAACTGATCCAGTCGCTTCAGGACTGAGTTTCGTCGCATAGCCGCTGACGCGGTTGAAATGATATGAATCCTGCCATTGGAACAAGACGTGCGTTCCGGTGGCAGGATTTTTATGTCTGTGATGGGAATTTCAGATGAGGTGAGGCGTTGCTAGGAAGCGTTTTTTAGAGATTCGTCCAGACAATCTTGCCATTCTTTTTTTGTCGCTAAGTCTTGCCTTAACCCCTCCGGAAGCGTAAATTAGGGGCTGTTTAATCAGCCCTCAAAAGGGGCGCAGGAACTTCATCAAATTTCAGCAACGAGCCCTTCACCACTATGGCACTGTTCGGCAAGAAATCTTCCGCATCGAAATCCGCTGCGATTCCGAAAGCGTTTACCATCCAGATAGACCCCTCGAAATTCAACCTTGCCACCAAACCCGCAGGGCCGGTGCACGAGCAGCTCGAAACCATGAAACAGAGGTTGACCAAGCTCTCCTCGATGGTCGAGAACAACCTGATGAACGCCGTCAGAGCTGCTACCAAAAAGAACAAAGACCTTGCCATTTCGATTTTTACCACCGATGAGCAGTACGTCCAGAAACTGAAGTTCGAGGTGGAGTACATGACGCTGGCCTACCTGAACTTCCAGAATCTCGATGAAGCTGCCAACAAGACTGTGACTGACGCGCGGTTTATTCTGAAAAAGCTCGAAACGCTCGGTCAGCTTGCGCTGAACATCGCCAACAAGACCGAATACATTCAGCTTGCCAACATCGAGGTGTTGCACAAGGACGAATACGACCTGAAGCCGATGGGCGACGACACCGCTGAAATGGTCAAGAAGGCGGTCGAGGCCTACGTCAGCGGCAACTCGAAACACGCCGCCGAGACGCTCGACATGATGAAGAAGATCGACGGCATTTACCAGAAAGCTGTCGCCAAGCTCAAGGCTGAAGTCAACGACTCGAACATCACCAACTACACTGGCATCCTGTCGGTTATCGAGCACGTCCACGCCTCCGCCGAAATCTCCTGCGTGATCGCCAAGAGACTCTGCTGAGTGAACGCACGGTAAATTCTGAGAAGGCGGGTATCTCCCGCCTTTCTCATTTTATGACGGAAGTTCGTATTATTGAAGGCAAAACAGGCCAGCGAAAAGTGGTGCACAGGTTTCCTTCCTTGCCATCCACTTCGTCCACCAAGCTTACCCTTTACCCCGATGAAACACCGTAACCGGATCATAGCTGTCGCGCTGCTTGCCGTGGTTGCGGTGGTGGCTTTTGTTGCTTTGCGCAACAAGCCGAAGCCGACAACCCCATCTTCTGAAAGCGAGCGGGTTTCGGCGATGAGCATCGCCGTGAGCGTCCAACCGGCAACATTGGCTTCGGTGCGCGACAGCCTTTCCGTGGTTGCACTGGTCGATGCGTGGCGGGACGTCGATCTTCACGCGGAGACCTCCGGCATCGTCCGCCGGGTGAACGTCGAGGTGGGGCAGTGGCTCAAGGTTGGCCAGCCGCTCTTCAACGTCGATGACGAGGTGGCGGCTTCAGCACTGCGCAAGGCTCGCGTGAACCGCGAACTGGCGTACCGCGATTTCGAGCGTTACGAGCGGCTCCACAAAGAGGGCGCGGTGTCTGAATCGAGCTTCGAGGCGATGAGGCTCAAGTTCGCTGACGCGGAAGCCGATCTGGTTGCAGCCCGCCGTCGTCTTGAGGATACGGCGATCAAAGCGCCGTTCGCAGGCGTCGTTACGTCAAAACTTGTCGAGATGGGCGACCTCGTGCAGCCGGGTACGAAGGTGGCAAACATGGTCGATCTCTCGAAGCTCAAAATTCGCTCTTCGATTCCTGAAAAACAGGTCTCACTGGTCACCGAGGGTATGCCGGTGCAGGTTACGACGGACGTTTGGCCGGGCAAGGTGTTCGAGGCCCGTGTGTTGGCGGTCAGCGCCAAATCGTCGCGCGATCACACCTACGAGGTCGAGTCGGTCATGCCCAATCCACTGAAAACCCCGTTTCGCGCAGGGATGTTTGCCCGCACGGCCTTTGTCAGCAGGCAGGATCGTCAAGCCCTTCTCATTCCACGTCAGGCGCTCATCGGCAGCGCGTCCGAGGCCGCCGTGTTCGTTGTTCTCGACGGCAAAGCGCATCTCACGAAGCTCGTTGCCGGAGCCGAATACGGCACGCAGATTGAAGTGGTCCAGGGGCTTGCGCCGGGGGACAAGGTAGTGGTGAGCGGCCAGAGTGATCTGGACGACGGCTCGCCGGTGAAGGTCAACGGTCCGGAGGAGGCGCGGTGAACGGTTCCCTGACTGCGCTCGCCATCCGGCGTCCGACGCTGGTGGCGGTGTTGTTTTCGGTGATCGCCATTCTCGGCTTCTTCAGCTACCGGCAGCTCCAGTACGAGCTGTTGCCGCGCATGAGCACGCCGTACGTCACCGTCACCACCATCTACGCGGGCGCGTCGCCGGACGAAATCGAGAGTTCGATCACCATGAAGGTTGAAGAGGCGGTTTCGTCCATCGAAAAAATTTCCTCTATCAACTCCTCCTCCAGCGAAGGCTTGTCGCTGGTCACCATCGAATTCGATAGCGATGCCGACATTGATCTCGCCCTGCAGGATGTGCAGCGCAAGGTGAACGAAACGCGCGACGATCTTCCAGATGGGGCGAAGGAGCCGGTGGTGTCGCGTTTCGCCATCGATGAAATGCCGGTACTGCGCATCGGTGCGACCGCAAATCTTTCCGATACAGACTTTTACCAGTTTCTGAAGGATGATGTCAAGCCAGCGCTGTCCAACATTTCGGGTGTTGGTCAGGTGGCGATTCAGGGCGGGCGTGAACGGGAGATTCGGGTCAACATCGACCTCGACCGCCTCGAAAGCCTCGGGATGACCGTCAGTGATCTGCTTGAAGCGATCGGCAAGGCAAACCTCGACTTTCCCGCCGGATCAGTCGAAGCGCCAGACCGAAAATACGTCGTGCGCATGGCGGGAAAATTCAGAAGCCTCGACGAGCTGCGAAACCTCGTGGTGCGCGACTCGTGGCCCGCCGGAAAGGTGCGGCTGCGCGATGTGGCCGAGGTGCAGGACACCTTCCGCGAAATCAGAACCATGACGCGCATCGACGGGCGCAATGCCGTCGGCATCCTCGTGGTCAAGCAGACCGACGCCAACACGGTTGAGGTGTGCCGACAGGCGCGCGAGAAGCTCGGCGAGCTGGAGCAGCGCTACGCCGACAAGGGGCTGCATTTCGTCGTCGGCCAGGACGCCTCGACCTTCACCATCGACGCGGTCAACGCCGTGCAGCACGACCTGATGCTCGCCATCTTGCTCGTGGCGTTCGTGATGCTGCTGTTCCTGCACAGCCTGCGCAACTCGCTCATCGTGATGGTTTCGATTCCGACATCGCTCGTTTCGACTTTCATCGGGATGTACCTGTTCGATTTTTCGCTCAACCTGATGACGTTGCTTTCGCTCTCGCTGGTGATCGGTATTCTGGTTGATGACTCGATTGTGGTGCTTGAAAATATCTACCGCCACCTCGAACGGGGTGAAGCGCGGCGAGAGGCCGCGCTGGTGGGGCGTAACGAGATCGGTTTTACGGCAGTAGCGATTACGCTGGTTGACGTGGTGGTGTTCCTGCCGCTCTCGCTGCTCAGCGGGCTGGTGGGCGACATTTTGCGCGAGTTCGCCGTGGTGATGGTGATTTCGACGCTGGTGAGCCTTTTCGTCTCCTTTACGGTGACGCCGCTGCTCGCCTCGCGCTTCTCTAAGGTCGAGCAGCTCTCCGCGTCGTCTCTCGGTGGACGGATCGCCCTCGGCTTCGAGCAGTGGTACGAGCGTGGTCGCGACTGGTATCTCCGTCTGCTTGGCTTGAGCCTGAAGCATCCGGTGAAGGTTGTCGTGACTGCCGTATTGTTGCTCGTCTCCTCGCTGGCGTTGGTGGTGTCCGGCAGGATCGGTGGCGAGTTTATCGAGGTGTCGGATCGCGGCGACTTTTCGATCATGCTCGAACTGGAGCCGGGCACGAGCCTGCGCCAGACCGACCGCTTTGTGCGCACGGTCGAGCGGCGGCTCCGGGAGTATCCCGAAGTCAACAAAATCTTTGCCGTCACCGGCACCTCCAACGAAGGATTTCTCGGCCAGTCTTCCGACCACGTCGCCGAGCTGAACGTCCAGCTTATGCCGAAGGAGGAACGCAAGCGTTCGACCGACGAAATCATGCAGCTTGTGCGCAAAGAGCTGGCCGGAACGCCGGGGCTGAAGCCGAGCGTCAACCCTATCGGAATCTTCGGTACGGCCAACGAAACGCCGGTCACGGTAATTGTCAGCGGCCCGTCGCGGAGCGAGGTGGCGCGCGTGGCTGGTGCGCTGCGCGACAGCCTCAAGACGATCTCCGGCACGGACGATGTACGGCTCAGCTCACAGCCAGGAATGCCGGAGATGCGCGTCGAGGTTGACCGCGAGCAGATGGCCGCGTTCGGTCTCGATCTGGCCAATGTGGGTTCGGCCATGCGCATCGCTTACGAGGGGGACGACACGAACAAGTATCGCGACGAGGGAGAGGAGTACGACATTCGTCTGATTCTCGACGAGCGCTACCGCCAGCGCACCGGCAGCATCGGTGACCTTTCGTTCCGCACGCCTGGCGGCGAGCTGGTGCGGCTTGGGCAGTTTGCCCGTATTGAGCAGTCGCGCGGTTATGCGTTGCTGCAACGTCACAACCGCAACGAATCGGTTTGGGTCAAGGCGCAGGTGGTGGGCCGCCCGGTCGGCGCGATTGGCCAGGAGATCGAGCGCGTCATCGGCAATATGAAAGAGCAGGGTATCATGCCTCCGAGTGTAACCCACGAATACGAATCGGACCTCAAGCGGCAGGGCGAGTCGAACATCAACCTGCTCTACGCCTTTCTCGTGGCCAATCTCTTCGTTTATCTTATCATGGTCGCGCTTTATGACTCCTGGCTCTGGCCCGGCGTGGTGATGTTCTCCATTCCGCTCGCCATAATCGGCGCGCTCTGGGCGCTGGCTCTGCTCGGCAAATCGCTCAGCATCTTTACGATTCTCGGTATTATCATGCTGGTGGGCCTGGTCGGCAAGAATGCCATCCTGCTGGTGGACTTCATCAACAAGTTCCGCGCCGAAGGTATGGCGCTCATCCCCGCCATCACCGAAGCCGGACGCGAGCGGCTGCGTCCCATCCTCATGACCACGCTCACCCTCATCTTCGGCCTCATGCCGATAGCCCTCTCCGGAAGCTCAGGCTCCGAATGGAAATCGGGCCTTGCCGTCGCCCTTGTCGGTGGCCTCTCAAGCTCGATGTTTTTGACGCTGCTTGTGATTCCGGTGGTGTACGTCTGGTTCGACCGGGTGAAGAATTGGTTTACCGCAAAACTTGGGAGAATCGGGAGTTGAAGCGGAGGTTAAGAATTGTGAGTCTCCGCTGAAATCTGTCGCTTCTGTTGAGCACTTTCAATGTGCCAATTGCGTTGGGGTTGGTGTATTTTGTATGCAAGTCCTTATCTTCCAATCTCAATCCGAGAATTTTTTGAGAATTTTTTATCATGATGAAGCTGTTCGCCTCTCAGTCTCCGGTGCTGATTGTCAGCCGGATTGCTCTTGCTTTTGTTTGGCTCTATCAGGGTGCCGTGCCGAAGCTGGTGTGCCCGAGTCCGGTCGAGTTGGGGCTGCTTTCACATCTGGGCCCGCTGTTCGGTTTTATGTGCTCGGTCATGGGATACGGTGAGATAGCCTTCGGGATTCTGCTGCTGTTGACCCCATGGCGCTGGCCGTTTCTCTTGAACATTGCGGCCATGCTGAGCCTGTTTGGCTTTGTCGCGTTGCATGAACCGCATCTGTTGACCGAAGCGTTCAATCCGGTGACGCTCAATGTAACGGTCATAGCCCTTTCCGTTATAGCTTACCGTGAGATTCGCAAATCCGGTGTGAGCACTCAATGAAATCAGAACGATCCATGACTCCTGTGACTTCAGAACCTTCGCTTCGCGGAATCACCAGAACCTTTCTTGCCGTTTCGGTTATTATCATCTCCCTTGCCGTGCTTGTCGGCGGTTTGGGGGTGTTGACGGACAATGCGTTCCTGCTCAAAGTGCATCCCTATATCTTTTTCGTTGGATTCGGAAACCTGGCGATTCTGCTCTTCAACCGCTACCTGACCGCGGCGATCTACCCGGAGCTGAAAATTCATCCGGCGCGTCAACGGTTGTTCATCGGTCTCGTACTGCTTGGGCTGGTGATGGTTTCTGTTGCGGTGGCGTTCGAGCTGCCTTTGCTGAAGGCGGCTGCGGGCCTGATGCTGATGGGCGTAGTGGTTGTGCCGCTGTACGAAATCCTGACCACGCTTTCCGTCTCGAAGATCTGGAAAGAGGTGTCGGTGCGCTACTACATTTTCGATGTCGTGTTCCTGCTGAACGCCAACCTCGGGCTGTTTACGCTGGGTCTGAAAGAAGCGTTTCCCGATAACGGCATCATTCCGTTCTTCGTGACGCAATCCTCCTATTTTCTCGGCTCGTCGTTCCCGCTGAGCATCAGCGTGATGGGATTTCTCTACACCTATGCTTGGCGGAAATCATCGAAAAAGGAGCTGGCCAAGCAGCTTTTCAGCCTCTGGTTCTACCTCTTTGTTGGCGGGGTGCTTTACTTCCTGATCGTCATCCTTCTGGGCGATTACCTCGGTATGATGCTTATCAGCCACATTCTGACCTTCGGCGTAATGGCGCTTCTCTATACCTTCGGGGTGTTTCTTTGCAACTATTTCCGTAACAACTTTGCCCATCCTGCGCTGGCGTTCCTGCTCGGTGGCTTGGCGTTTCTGTTCGCCACTAGCGCGTTCGGCATTCTGAATATCTACTACGCAAAGGGGATTCTCTTCGGCAGCTATCCGCCGATTCGTGGCGACAAGATGTGGATTTACCACTCCCACACCCATTCGGCGCTGCTGGGCTGGATTACCCTGTCGTTCACCGGGATGATCTACATCGTGCTGCCGGCGATCCAGAAGATTGGCTCCCTCGAAATGCTGCACTCGGGCAATCCGCTGGAACAGTTGCTTGACGTGCATACCATGAGCCGTGCGTTCGTGCAGCTTGCGCTTATGCTGGTATCCGGCACGGTGATTATCGTGAGCTTTTTCACCGGTTCCGATCTTGCGCTCGGGTTTGGCGGAGTTGCTTATGCCGCCGCGGCGCTTTACCTGTTACGCAATCTTTTCCACGATCCGGTCTTCGAGACTGGTGATAACCAATAACTTCCGATGACACCGTCACGTTACCGTTTCCTTGTTGTCGCTGCTTCTGCGGCGCTTGTGCTGAACAGCATTCCGTTGCCGCTTCACGCAGCCGATGCCGGGCAGGAGGCGGTGTTGCGAGAGGGAAGCTCGGAGTGGAATGAGATGCGGAAGCTCAATCCATCTGAACAGATCGATCTTGCCGGGGCAAAGCTGAATGGACGACGGTTGCGTGAGGTCGATTTCAGTCGTGCAAGCCTGGTCGGGGCTGATTTGAGGCAGTCCGATTTCGGAGGTTCCGATTTCCGTGGCGCCGATCTGCATGGCGCAATGCTGGACGAGGCGTATCTGGGCGGAAGCCGAATGGCCGGAGCCGATCTTTCAGGTGTTTCCTTTGAGCGCGCTTCGGCAGCGGAGGCCGATTTCAGCCGGACAAAGATGCCTTCGAGCGTGCTTCGGCGCTCCGAGTTGACCGGCGCTCGATTCGCGGGGGCCGATCTTCGCGGAGCCGATCTTCGTGAGTCGAGAATGGAGCATGCCGACCTCAGCCATGCCGATCTCCGGGCAGCCAATTTCTGGCTGGCGAGCACAAGCGGGGTCAATTTCAACGGGGCGCTGATTTCCGACGAAACCGTGCTGCCAAACGGTAAGCCCGGTTCAGCGAAGTGGGCTGCCGAGCACGGCGCCGTGTTCATGCCGGTTTCAAAACCGGTTGCAGCGCCGAACAAAGCTGCAACTCCTTCCTTTGCAGCCTCATCGAAAGAGATGGCAGGCTCGTCGGCAACAGCTCCAGCATCGATGCCACTTGCCGGGAAGCCAGCGCCGCAAGGCATGTCACCAGCGCAGCCGCTTGCCGCCACGCTCAAGCCGCTTCGCGCATGGAGGCCTGATCCTAAATCGATCGCCTATGACGCCGATCAGTACGAGCAGCTCAAATCGAATGTCACGAAATGGAACCGGATGAGGAAAGAGCAGCCGAACCTCAAGGTCATCCTCCGGGAAGCGCCGCTTTCCAGCCGGGTGTTGGCTTACGCCGATCTGCATGAAGCCGATCTGGAAAAGGCGTCCTTCAAGCGCACCGATCTTGATGAGGCCAATTTTCGTGGAGCCAATCTCAGGAATGCTGACTTGCGTTCGGCCAATCTCGAAGAGGCCGATTTCCGGGAGGCCGACCTTCGGGGGGCGAACCTTTGGCTTGCCAATACGAGCGAGACGCAGTTTGATGGAGCGTTTGTTTCAGCCGAAACGGTGCTCGATAATGGAAAAAAGGCAAGCAAGTCGTGGGCCGATGAGCATGGCACCCGGTTCGCCGAAAAATAGTCGCCCAAGAGGTTTCGATCTTTGGCAGAAGGAGAGAGTTTTATGGTACGAAGCGCTTCGCCGCTGGTTACGGTTACCATACCGATGTACAACAATGAACGCTATATAGCAGAAACGATCGAGTCTGTGCTTGCGCAGACGATGCCCGATTTTGAACTGCTGATTTATGACGATCATTCGACCGATCGTTCGCTGGATATTGCCCGATCTTACGACGACCCACGAATAAGTATTTTCACCAGTGAGAAAAACCTTGGTCCGGAGGATAACTGGAATCGCTCAATCAGCGATGTGCGAGGCCGGTACGTCAAGCTGCTCTGCGCGGACGATCTGCTGTTTCCGGAGTGTCTTGAAAAACAGTATGCGGCGTACGATCAGTCTGGGCAGGAGAAGGTGAGCCTGGTCTCATCGTCGCGAACCATCATCGACTATGAGGGTAACCTGCTCATCAACAAGGTCAGTTTCCTCGATGACGGCCTGAAAACTCCTTCTGATGTTGTCAGAAAAATGGTGCGCACGGGCACCAACATCATTGGTGAACCGGTCTGTGGGCTCTACCCGGCCAGCCTGATCGCTTCGACTAACGGTTACAGCGCGCGTATCCCTTATACCACCGACCTCGATTTCTGGGTGCAGCTGTTGCGGCTTGGCAATCTCTGGATGATCGACGAAGCGCTCTGCGCGTTCCGGATTTCCGGCCGCTCATGGTCGTCAAGAATCGGGGCGATGCGTCATGAGCAGTTTGTTGAATTCATGAACGAGGTGGCTCTCGATGAGCAGTTTCAGGTCAACGAACTCGATCTGTTTATCGGCCGTTTCAACTCTGCGGTGCAGTCCATGACCAGCCTCATGGGTTTTAAACTGTTTGCCGGATCGGGAAGTCAGCAGAGAGTTATTCCGGTAACGTAACCAGACTTGACCGCAAAAAAACGCTAACCGTATTTCATGGAAGCTATGAGACTGGAAGGCAAGGTTGCCATTGTGAGCGGGGCGGCAGGGGGAATCGGCAGCGCCACGGCGCGCTGCTTCGCTCGTGAGGGCGCCGCGGTGGTGATGGTGGATATCGATGGTGAAGGCTGCGAGCGTGTGCTTTCCGAGATTCTCGATCAAGGCGGAATGGCTCGTTGCTATCCTGCAGATTTGACCTCTGAAGCCGAAGTTGTGGGATTATTCGAGGAGGTGCGTCGTGAGTACGGACGGCTCGATATTCTGGTCAACATCGCCGGAGGCGATTGCCAGCCGGGTGCACCGGTCGAAGAGATCGATCCAGAGCTTGCCATGAAGAATTTCGATCTCAATCTGAAATCCACTATGCTCTGTTGCCGTGAAGCGGTTAAGATTATGAAGCCTCAGTTGTATGGCCGGATCGTCAACATGAGCTCGCTGGTGTATCGCGGAAGCTCTGGTCAGTTCAGCTACGCAGCCTCCAAGGGGGGCATTTTCTCCTTCACCCGCTCACTTGCCCTTGCGCTCGGGGCCCACAATATCACAGCCAATGCGCTTGCGCCCGCTCTGGTCGAGGTGGAGGCTTTCGGGCGTGCACTCGGCCCGGAACGGTGGGCGGCTCTCGCCAAAGCCTCGGCAGAGCGCTATCCATTAGGCCGGATCGCTACTCCGGATGACGTGGCTAAAGCGGCGCTCTTTTTCGCTTCGGACGATGCAGCGTTCATTACCGGCCAGATCCTCGAAATTTCCGGCGGCGCAAGGCTGTAATGAGTCGATCGTTGACGATTGATGATTTATCAGGTTTTTCAGTCGTTAACTCTCAACTTTCCATTGTTTCCTGCCTGCCGATTGTTCATATTTAGTTAGTGTTAATAGTGTATTGTTATCCTGATTCTTCAGTTAACTATTCCTCATTCATCATGTCACTTTCTTCAGCCAGAGCATTCCTTGACAAAATTATGGCAGACGATGAACTGCGTCGTCAGCTTGTGGACGATCTCCTGAAGTCAAGAATGGAGCTTATCAAAAAGGCCGGATTTGAGTTTACCGAAGAGGAGCTTGATCATGCAAAATCGAACATGCCTCCCGGAGCGCTTGGCCATGAGGGTGGCTGGTTCTGCCAGGTGCTGCTTGACGAACGTACCAAGCGCGGTGGATACTGTGGGGGTGGCGTATGGCACTGAGGCCATTTGGTTCGTTCGGTTATACTTTCCAATCATGCGCGTGCAGTCGCGCTTAAACAGGAGGTCGGTTCATGTATCCGATTCAGATAGGCAATTACGATTTCAAAAGGCTTTACCTCTGGTTGCAGCATTCCGACAAACTCCCGTTTTTCACGGAAATTGTCATTGAAGTGTTCTATCCGAACAATATGCAGGCCGACGGTCTGGTGATGTTCAACCACGGGTTTCTGATCGGTACCGACCTGTTATTTTATCCGAAGCAGTTCATCAGCAAGCTCACCAATCAGGATACGCCGCTCTTTCAGGTCAATCCCTCCTGGTACTACAACTACTCGCAGGCGGCCATCAACAACAACTGGGCATTGGGCTTTGTGACCACCGCTCATTTGCAGTTCGACATGATGCCTTGGACCAATCTCGGCGGCAATCCGCGCGTCGGGCAGGCGGCGTATGCGGCCGCATCGTACCTTATCAAGTACGGCGCGACGCACAAGTACGATGATGACGAATCGGTCATGAAGGCGCGGTTCCTTCGCGCAGATGCTTCCAGCAACAGCAGCATGCTCAACAGGGTCATCTTTGCGGGCCATTCGGTTGGCGGTGCTCATGCGCAGGTTGCTGCGACCGGGTTCGAGGCCTTGCAGGAGATCGGAGCCCGGAACCTGATGCCGTTTGATCCTGTTTTCTACAATCGTGAGGTGAGGCCTGATCACACGCCCCCGATGTCAACGTGGGAGGAGTCGAACCGGGCGCGTCCGATCGGTCTGCTCCAGCTTTCGCCGGTCGATGGCGCAGGCGGCAAGACTGTACCGTACCTTGCCCCTGGCATGAAGCCCTACCGTGAGCATCTGGCGAGCGTTGCCATACCCAATCTGATGGTGACGGGTGCTTGCGACAGTGCATGCCTCGATCCGAAAAACTCCGATCCTCCAGCCTGGATCGATGTTGCTGACAGAAGCGCCAGCCAGTACGCCCAGATGGCCTACGGCAGCAGCAATTCATGGGCTGCGACCTGCATGGTTGAGCGGGGCAGCCATTGCGGCTATCTCGCCCACCACAATGATCTCTGCAAGCAGGCCGACAAGAAGAGCTTGTGCGATCCGTCGGTTACCCCCTATACGGCCAAGCAGGAGGAGTACCGTTTCACCAATGAACTGCTCGATCAGTACATCGGCTTCGTTGCCGGCAAAGATCCTGCGAACTGCTCATTTGATACCTGGAAAAATGGCAGCCTGATGCAGTGGCTCAACAAGGAAAAGCCGGGAACCAGTGGCGTTAGCCTGAGGCAGTTCCCTGACGGCTACGTCCATTTTCCTGGCTGATGCTCACGGGAACGACTGTAGCGTTACAACGGTTGAAGCGATAGAGTTTGCACAAAAATAGCGGCTGTCAGTTTAACGGCAGCCGCCCGCTCAATCGCTTTTTTCTTATGCCCGAAGCTGCCCACAGCATTTCCGTCGAGGCTGTTCTCAAACAGTTCAACACCTCTTCCCGAGGTCTCTCCGAAGAGGAAGCCTCCAGAAAGCTGGAGCAGTACGGTTTCAATCGGCTCGATACCGCACCACCGGTCAGCCCCTGGAAGCTGCTCGTGCAGCAGTTTGCCAACGTTCTCATTATCACCCTTCTTGTTGCCACAGTTCTCTCCGCATTTCTCGGACACGGCATCGAAGCGATCGCCATCGCGGTGATTGTGTTGTTTGCCGTTTTACTCGGATTCATTCAGGAATACCGGGCTGAAAAGTCCATCGAGGCACTGCGCCGCATGGCAGCTCCGGCCTCGAACGTGATTCGCGAAGGCCTCCAGCAGATAGTGCCATTGCAGGAGGTTGTTCCGGGCGACATCGTCGTGCTGGCCACCGGCGACCGGATTCCCGCCGACGGGCGGCTCATCGAGGAGGTGAACCTGCGCTCCGACGAGGCGGCGCTGACCGGTGAGTCGCTTCCAGCTGAAAAGGATGCGTCCGCCATTTTGTCATCAGCCACATCCGTCGGCGACCGCTGCAACATGGTCTTTTCCGGGACTTCGGTGGTGTATGGGCGCGGGCTGGCGGTGGTGACGGCGACCGGGATGCAGACCGAGTTCGGGCGCATCGCCGGAATGCTCTCGCAGGTTAAGGTCGAAAAGACGCCACTTCAGAAAAACCTCGACAAGGTAGGCGCGTCACTGGCGCGCGCGGCGCTGGTGATCGTGGCGCTCATCGTGGCGCTCGGCATTGTGCGCGGCCAGCCGCTGATCGACATTCTCATCTTCGGCATCGCGCTCGCCGTGGCGGTGGTGCCCGAAGCGCTTCCCGCCGTGGTTACCATCTCGCTTGCGCTCGGCGTGCAGCGCATGGTGAAGCGCAATGCGCTCATGCGCCGCCTGCCCGCAGTCGAAACGCTCGGCAGCACCACCGTCATCTGCTCGGATAAAACCGGTACGCTGACCCGTGACGAAATGACCGTCCGTCGTCTCTATGCTGGTGCGATTTCTGCGACTGTGAGCGGATCGGGGTACAAGCCCGAAGGAGCCATTACTTCCGAGATTGGCGATGGCTCGCTTGTTCATCCGTTCAATGCGTTGCTCGAAGCGGGCGTGTTGTGCAATGACGCACATCTCGAACAGTCGGAAACAGGCGAGTGGGGCATCACCGGCGACCCGACCGAGGCAGCGCTGATCGTGGCCGCCCGCAAGGCTGGACTTGACGAGGTAGCGCTCCAGCAGCACTACCCGCGTATCGACGAGGAGCCGTTCGATTCGGCAACGAAGCGTATGGTGACGGCGCATCGTTCAGGCAGCTCGACGTTTGCTGTGGTGAAGGGCGCTCCGGAGGTGATTCTGCCCTCATGCTCCGATTATCTCGATGCTTCAGGAGAGCTGAAGCCATTCGATTCAGCGTTGAGGGAAGAGGCTGTCCGGCAAGCTGAGTCGATGGGTCAGGCGGCGCTCCGCGTCCTCTCTGTCGCTTGCAAGGATGATGCGTCCATCGGTGACGCTTCGGATGGCCTGACCTTTCTCGGTCTGTTCGGCATGATTGATCCGCCGAGAAGCGAGGCCGCCGAAGCAGTCGAACGCTGCATCGCAGCTGGCATCCGTCCAGTCATGATTACCGGCGATCATCCGGTGACGGCTCAGGCCGTAGCCCGCGAGTTGGGCATTCTCAGGAACAGCAAGGTTGTGATCGGCGCAGAACTTGAGGTGATGGATGACGAGGCGCTTGGCAAGGCGGCAGCAAGCGTGGCTGTGTTCGCAAGGGTTTCGCCAGAACACAAGCTGCGCCTCGTTCAGGCCTTGCAGCAGCGCGGCGAAGTGGTTGCCATGACCGGCGATGGGGTCAACGACGCGCCTGCGCTCAAGCGGGCCGACATCGGCGTTTCGATGGGCATTGCGGGCACCGAAGTTTCGCGTGAAGCCTCGGCCATGACGCTGCTCGACGACAACTTCGCCACCATCGTGTCGGCCATCGAGGAGGGGCGGCGTATTTACGACAACATCAAAAAGTACCTCACCTACCTCTTGTCGTCCAACATCGGCGAACTGGGGCTCATGGCCGGGGCAACCCTGTTTGGTCTTCCGCTGCCGCTGACCGCTGTGCAGATTCTGTACGTCAACCTGGCTACCGATGGCCTTCCGGCGCTCGCTCTCGCCGTCGATCCCTCATCTTCCGACATCATGAAGCGGCCACCGAACGACCAGAAACACGGTATTTTTACCCGCACGGTCATGGCACTGATGCTGGCCGGTGGTATCTGGTCAACCGCCGTCAACCTCTTGCTGTTCCAGTGGGCACGTCACTCCGGACGGAGTCTCGACGAAGCCATGACGATGACCTTCGTCTCGCTGGTGCTCATCCAGTTTTTCAAGGCCTATAACTTCCGATCGGAAAAAGAGCACGTGTTTACGAATATCTTCTCGAATCGCTGGCTTAACCTCGCTATCGTTTGGGAACTGACTATTCTGCTGGCCATTCTCTACGTGCCCATTTTTGCAGCGCCATTCGGCACCTTCATGATGTCGCTATCGGACTGGCTGATTGTGCTTGGCGGTGCATTAACCGTGGTGCCGGTCATCGAGGGTGTCAAGTGGCTTGTGAGAAAAGGTTGGATCGGCTCGTGACCCGCCATTTGCATCCACTTTTTCGTGTGATTTTCGTGACTTGTAGGTCACTATGGATGACTTTATGTATATTGTCACCCTGTTTTTACTGACAACAGATTATTAACCCCATTTATCCGGAGGACCTACCATATGCAGACCACTTATGCTGACGGAATTGCAAACATGATTCTTGTCGATGGCGTTGTTCGCGTCGATCTCATGAATGTTACCTCGGTCGAGCAGGGCAAAGAGCCCAACACTCACTCCGTCGGAACGCTCGCCCTGTCGCTGCCCGCACTTATCCGCATCCACGACCAGTTTGGCAAGATGATCGACAAAATGGTCAGCGATGGCATTCTCACCAAGAACCAGCA
>DRSQ01000108.1 GCA_011372505.1 Chlorobaculum parvum
GGGGGTTCCGGTTTGGCGGGTTTGGCTGGCTTTTCCGGTTTGGAGTCAGGCTTGGCGGGTTGATCGGGGTTGATCGTTTCGAGCTTTTTGCGGGTCTCCTGTAACCGCTTGCGGCACTCTTCGGCAACCGACCTGCCCTCTTCGTAGAGTGCGATGGAGTTCTCCAGCCCGGTGTCGGGATTCTCGATCTGGTCGGTCAGCTCTTCGAGCTGCCGGATTAGCTCTTCAATGGTCGGGGGCTGTTTCTTCCTGGTTTTGCGTGTAGCGGGCATCGTCGGTGTGGTTTGATTTTCAGGATAACTTATTTAATGGTGGCGACTCCTGCAAAAAGGATTCTTACAAAAAGGACGAAAGCGTGAAGTTTGTTGATAGTGCGAAAATCTCGGTCAAGGCCGGTGATGGCGGGCGGGGATGCGTGAGTTTCAGACGGGAAAAGTTCGTGCCCAAAGGCGGTCCTGATGGCGGCGATGGTGGGCGCGGTGGCCACGTTTACCTGTGCGCAAACCGGCAGCTCTCCACACTGCTCGACTTCAAGTATCGTAAATCCTATATCGCCGAGCGCGGCGGTCACGGCATGGGCGCGCGTAAGAGCGGTAAGGCTGGCAAGGACATCGTCATCGGCGTGCCCTGCGGCACGGTGGTGCGCAACGCCGAAACCGGTGAGGTGATCTGCGACATGATCGAGGACGGCCAGGAGGTGATGATTGTCAAGGGCGGGCGCGGCGGTCAGGGCAACCAGCACTTCGCCACGGCGACCCGGCAGGCTCCGCGCTTCGCCCAGCCGGGCGAAAAGGGCGAGGAGCTCGAACTCGAAATGGAGCTGAAGTTGATGGCTGACGTGGGGCTGGTCGGTTTTCCAAACGCGGGCAAATCGACTCTCATTTCGGTGCTCAGCGCGGCCAAACCGAAAATTGCCGATTACCCCTTCACCACGCTCGTGCCAAATCTCGGAATTGTGCGCTACGAAGAGTTCAAGTCCTTCGTGATGGCCGACATTCCCGGCCTCATCGAGGGGGCCGCCGAGGGGCGCGGGCTGGGCATCCAGTTCCTGCGCCACATCCAGCGCACCAAAACTCTGCTCGTGATGGTGCCCTCAGATTCCCCGGACATTGCCGCCGAGTATGCCACGCTGCTCAAGGAGCTCGAAAAGTTCGATCCCGGCCTGCTCTCCAAGCCGAGGCTTGCCGTGATCACCAAGATGGACATCGCTCCGGAAGAGTTCTCCGTGCCGGAGCTTGAGCCGAATACCCAGGTTTTCGCCATTTCAAGCGTGGCTGGAACAGGCCTTCCGGCCCTCAAGCACGAGATGTGGAAGCAGGTTTCCACTCCGAATCCAGTGATCGAGGATAATGCCGGCAACTGAAACTATCATTCGCAACGCGCGGCTGAACGAGGCCGAACTGATCTCCCGGATGACGGATGCCTATGCTGGAAAGGGCATCATGCTCAAACGTCCGGTCGAGAGTATCATCGAGCATATTCGTAACTTCTTTGTTGCTGAATACCAAGGTCGGCTCATCGGCTGCTGCGCGGTCGCCTTCTACACGGTCAAGCTTGCTGAAATCCGCTCGCTTGCCGTTGCCGACGAGTTCCGCGGCAAGGGGATCGGAAGCCTTCTGGTCAGAAAAGCCGAGTCCGTCTTGACCGAGGAGGGGGTCAGGGAAGTGTTCGTTTTGACCCTCAGTCCCGGATTTTTCGGTAAGATGGGGTACAAAGAGATCGAAAAGGAGTATTTTCCACAGAAGATATGGCGCGATTGCACCAACTGCCCGAAGCTGATGGCGTGCGATGAAATCGCGATGGTCAGAACTCTCAACCATAAAACCGACCCGAATCCGTGATCGTCCAGGAAGTGACCATAACCAACAGCGCGGGGCTGCACACCCGACCCGCAGCGGCAGTCGTCAAGCTCGCCTCTAAGTTCAAGTCTGAATTTTTCATTGAAATGGAAGGTTCGTCGATCAATGCCAAATCCATCATCGGCGTCATGAGTCTGGCCGCGCCCAAAGGCTCACGCTTGGTACTCCGGCTTGAGGGCGAAGATGAGGCGGAGGCGGCGAGCAAGCTCATCGAATTTTTTGAACAGGGGTTCGGCGAGAAGTAACGTTCGGCCGCCCCAAACCGGACGCCGCTCTTGAAGCCTTTGCGGATAGCCCTCATCAGCCCCTTTCCCCCCTTCAAAGGGGGGATCGCCCGTTTCAGCGACCGGCTACGACAGGCGCTCGAAGCGTCTGGTTGCGAGGTGGTTCCGGTGCCCTTCCGCCGCCTCTGGCCCCGCTGGCTGCTGAAGGGGCGCCCGACGACGGAACCCGGCGCTGAGCCTCCGGCATCGACGCCGCTCTGTCTCGATCTGATGAATCCCTTCACCTGGTTTTCGGTCGCCCGGCAACTTCGCCGGAGCCGTCCCGATGTGCTTCTCATCGCCTGCTGGAGCAGCCTTCTCGCCCCGCTGGTCTCAGTCGTGCGACGGTTCAGTGGCCTGCCAACCGTGGTGTTGCTGCACAACTTCACCTCGCATGAATCCATTCCGGGAGAGCCGATGCTGAAGCGCTTGCTGGTTTCATCGTCCGACGGGTTTCTCACTCTCTCCCGCAGCGTCGAGTCGGAGCTGCTCGGCTTCAGCCCCGACGCGCGTACCTGCCCGTTGTTCCATCCGCTCTACGAACCACAAGCGTCGTTGCCCACCAAAACAGATGCGCGGCGCACGCTTGGCCTGCCAAAGGGTGCGCCGATGCTGCTCTTCTTCGGCTACGTCCGCGAGTACAAGGGCCTCGACACGCTGCTCGAAGCGATGGCTGGCGTGGTGCGCGAGTTGCCGTCGGCGAGGCTCATGGTGGCCGGGGAGTTTTTCCTCGACTCCTCACGCTTCCGCGAAGAGGCCCGGCGACTTGGTCTGGCGGATGCGGTCGTGTTCCGCGAGGGATACGTGCCCGCCGGTGAGGTAGCTCCGCTGATGGCCACCGCCGATGCGGTGGTGCTGCCCTACCGCTCGGCCACGCAGTCGGGCGTCGCGCCGTTGGCGTTCGGCCACGGCGTGCCGGTGATCGCGTGCAGCGCTGGAGGTCTCGACGCGCAGGTCAAGCACGGGCGTACCGGCTGGCTCGTCCGCAAAGAGGGGGCTGAAGCGCTGGCTGACGGGATCGTCCAGTTTTTCCGCGAACGCGACCGCCTGCCGCTGGAGGAGGGAATCGCGGAGGTTTGCCGCAAGCTTTCGTGGCAATCGTTCGCTGAGGCGTCGATCCCGTTTCTTGAGCGAGTCAGCCGGAGGTCGGCATGAAAGGCGAAAAGACGGCGGTCATCGTGCTGAACTGGAACGGCGCGGCGGACACCCTTGCCTGTCTGGCGTCGCTGGCAAAGGTGCGGCAGCCGGAGTTCACGACCATTCTGGCGGACAACGGTTCGACCGACGGCTCGGTCGAAATCGTGCGGCGAGCGTTTCCGGAGCTCGAGATTCTCGAGTTCGGGCGCAACCTCGGCTTCGCGGGCGGGAACAACGCGGCGTTCCGGTCGCTGCGCGGGCGCGGATTCGACAATGTGGTGTTTCTGAACAACGACACGGTGGTCGATCCCGGCTTCCTCCAGCCGCTCGTCGAGACGCTGCACGACGGGTGGGTTGGCATCGTAGCGCCGAAAATTCTCTACATGGATGATCCAACGCGCATCTGGTACGCGGGAGGTGTCGTCAATCCGGCGACCGGGCTGATCGGACACACCGGCATTCGCAAACCCGACAGCCCGGAGTTCGACGCGCCGAAGCCTGTCGGGTACGCCACCGGCTGCTGTCTTGCGATGCGGTGTCGCGACTTCGAGGCGATCGGCGGCTTCGACGAGCGGTTCGGGATGTACGGCGAGGATGTCGATCTCTCGATGAAGGTGCGCGAGCACGGCCTCGTCATCATGTACCAGCCCGCGTCACGCGTCTGGCATCGAGTCTCGGCCTCGTCCGGCGGCGAGATGAACTTCCGAAAGCAGCTCCGCAAAAGCGGCGCTGCGATGACGCTCTTCGCCAAACACGGTATGTTCGGCGGCCTCTTGCTCTACCCGTTGCTGCTGCCGTTCCGCGCCCTGCTTGGCCTGCTGCGTTTTCAGCTGTTCCAGCGTGCCTCGTCGCAAGAGCGGGAGGATTTTTCATGACGGGCGAGCAACCATTCCGGACGGTCGTTAACCAGTCGTGGATCGCCGATCCCGCGCACCGGATGCGATGGGAGAAGAGCCTTGCGTTCGTCCGGGCCTCCAATGCCGTCCAGCTTCCTGCGCGGGCGGGCCTCGACATCGGCGACCGCACGCTTGCGACCGACATGCTCGAAGCGTACTTCGGCTGCCGGTTCGACACGACCTCGGTCGATCTCGACACCGAGCCGCTGGGCTTGCCCACGCGCTATCCCGTGGTGACAGCGTTCGAGGTGATTGAGCACCTCTACAATCCGCTCCACCTGCTGCTCCAGATTCGCGCCGCGCTCGATCCCGTGCCGTCGTCGCGCCTGTTCCTCTCGACTCCGGCGTGGAAGCCGGGCTTCCTGCAAAGCCCCGACCACTTCCACGAAATACCGAAGCGCTCGCTCGACGCGCTCATCGCGAGGGCTGGATTCGAGGTGGTGCGGAGCGCGGAGTTCGGCATCCGCTCGCCACTCTTCTGCCTGCGCGGCCTCCGCCCGATGCTGCGCTGCATTTTTGAAAAAATCAGGATGTACGAGCTTGCGGCGCGCTGAAGACAGAGCGGATCGGGTCGATCTCGTCTGGTTCTCCGAAATCCAGTGGGACTTTCTCTCGACCCGGAAGCAGCGCCTGCTCGCCCGCTTTCCGGCTACGTGGCGCATCCTCTTCGTCGAGCCGCTGGCCGTGGGCCGCCGGGGCCACTGGCTGCCGGTCAAGCGCGGGCGCGTGACGGTGGTGACGGTGCCGTTCCTCAAAACCATTCCGCCGGGCAAGCCGCAGCTTTTCGACAATCCGCTCATTCGCTGGCTCGTTACGCTTGCCGCTAGGTCAGTTGCTGCGTTCTGGTTCCGGGTGCTCGGCTTCGCCTCCGCCGAACGAATCATCGGCCTGAGCAATATTTACTGGGGCAACGCGGCGGCTGCGATGCCGTGCCAGTTGCGTTTCTACGACGCCAACGACGATCACCTCGGCTTCACGCCCGGCCAGCCGTGGCTTCGCGACTCGATGCGCCGGTTTGTCGAAAAGGCCGACCTTATTTTTTATGTGAGCGATCCGTTGCTCGACAAGCTCAGGCCGAAACCGGGGCAGCGGTGCGTCAAACTCGGCAACGGCGTCGAGTTCGATCACTTCGCCACGCCTCGCCGCGAAACGCCGTCGCAACTTAGCAATTTTCCCAAACCGATCCTCGGCTACGCGGGCGCGATGGACTGGCTTGACGTCGATCTCGTTGCCTCTGTCGCCAAAGCGTGGCCGGAGTACAGCGTCGTACTCGTCGGCCCGGCGTATGCGAGCGTCTGGGCGGAGCGTCACGCGGCGCTGCTCGACTTGCCGAACGTGCACCGGGTCGGCAAGGTGGCGTACGACGAACTTCCGGCGTGGGTGCAGCGGTTCGATCTGGCGCTGATGCCGCTCGAACGGAGTCCACTCAAACGCGCCTCAAATCCGAACAAGCTCTACGAGTACGCGGCGGCGGGCGTGCCGGTACTCGCCATCGGTTATTGCGATGCCGTCCGGAAAGCGAGCGGCGTGGTGCATGTTGCCTCGACTCCCGAGGAGTTCGTCCGGCTCGTGCCGGAGGCGCTCGACGACGGGCGACGGGCGGAGCGGCAGGCGTTCGCCAGAGAACATAGCTGGAACGTGCTCGCCGCCGCGATGGTGTACGAGCTGCGCGAAGCCATGCAACGGAGGCGGTCGTGAAGCGCGAGGTGACGATTGCCCGCGAGGCAAGCATTTCGATGGCCGGGCTCGCGTTCGCGCAGATTGTACGGTTCGCCTATAACCTCCTCGCCGCACGGTTGCTCGGCGTCGATGCGCTCGGCGTCTATGCGCTTGCCGTTGCTGTTGGCCAGGTGGCCGAGGTGCTGGCTATTGGCGGCTACGACGCCGGACTCCTGCGTTTCGTGAGCCAGCGGGAGGGCGAGGAGCGCCGACAGGTGATTGCCGCCGCCATGAAGCGCACCTCGCTGGTGGCGATGCTGGCGGGGCTGCTGCTGGCTTTTTTTTCCGGGCCGCTCACTGAATTGTTGCACGGCGGCGGGCTGCTACGCATGACGCTGCTTGCCGTCGCGCTTTCATTGCCGTTCTGGGTGACGGCGATCATGGCCGGATTCGCCATTCAGGCCCACCGGAAGCTCCTGCCTAAAATGGTGGCGACGCAGCTTATCTTTCCGGGATCTTTCCTGATTACCATGCTCGTCGCCCAGTCCGTTTCGGGGGATGATGTGGCCGTGGTACTGCCGTTTCTGGTGGCTCCACTGCTCGCTTTTTTCTGGATTGTACCGCGCTTTGCATCGATGACCGGCATCGGCGTGAGCGATGTGCTTCGCTCCGAACGCAACCGGGAGCTGGCGTGGTTCGCCCTGCCGTTGCTTGCCATCTCGCTCTTCTCGATTCTTTCACATTGGATCGACGTGGTGATGCTCGGCCTCTTGACCGATGTCGGCACGGTTGGCCTTTACCAGCCCGCCGCGCGTACGGCAGGGCTGCTGCGCTCCGTGCTGCTGGCGTTTTCTGGCATCGCCGCGCCGATGATTGCCGGATATTACGGACGACACGAGTTCGACAGCATTCGGCAGACCTATGCCGTGGTAAGCCGCTGGTCACTGACCATCGTTATCGTGCCTTTCCTGCTGCTCGTGCTCTTTCCAGGCGAGGTGCTCTCGGTGTTCGGCAAGGGCTTCGGCGAGGGATCGACGGCGCTGGTACTGCTCGCCTGTTCGTCTCTTTTGCTGGCATGGTTCGGACTCGGTAGCACGGTGCTTGCCATGTGCGGCGGGGAGCGCCTGAGCATGGTGAATCAGGCCGCGGCGCTGCTGCTTCAGCTGGCGCTGCACTGGCTGCTGATTCCGCGATTCGGGTTGAATGGCGCGGCACTTTCGACCCTGATCGTCATGGCGCTGCTGACCGTCGTGCGGATGGTCGAATTGCGCTATGTACTCGACATTCCATTTTTTTCCATCAAGCTTTGGAAGCCGCTTTCGGCTGGCGTAGTGGCTGGCGTAGCCATGCTTGCCGTAAGCTCCGCCCTCTCTCCGCAGCCATCGTTTATGCTGCTCGCCATGGCGGGCTTGACGGGCGCGGCGGTGTATGTGTTGCTCATCCGTGCGTTCGGGTTGGAACAGGAGGAGCTGGAGGTTATTTTCAAATTCATGCCTTTTCTGAACACTCAAAGCAAGAACGAAAACCCGTGAAGCACGCTGCCTTGCCGTACCTGATCGCCATTCTCCTTTTTGCCCTTATGCTGGCCCTGCCTTTCGGCCCGATCCTGACCCTGCATCTCGTGCCGGGTTCGCCGGACAGCGTGACGCCGATGGCGCTCGACAAGGCGCTCGCAGCGCTTCATGTCCAATCTGGCCACTACCCGCTCTGGCAGCCGTGGACATTTTCAGGGATGCCGACCGTGGGGGCTTTCAGCTACCTGAGTGGCCTCTACCTGCCGAATCTTTTGTTCGGTGTGCTGCATATCGATCCGATGTATCTCCAGCTTTTGCATCTGGTGTTTGCCGGAGCGGGTGGTTTCGTGCTGGCGCGTCGGCTCGGGCTGGGCAGCACTGCGGCGTTTCTTGCCGGTTCGGCCTTCATGCTCAATCCCTATATGACCGCCATGCTCGCTTATGGGCACGGCAGTCAGCTCATGACGGCAGCGTACATGCCGTGGGTGCTCTGGGCGGCGATCCGCCTTTCCGAGCGGGGCAGCCTTGCCGATGCGGGTTTGCTGGCGCTCCTCGTCGGTTTGCAGCTCCAGCGCGCACATGTGCAGATCGCCTGGTACACCTGGATGCTTGTTGTGCCATTGCTCGCCGTGAAGATTCTGGTTGACAAAAATGCGGGTGGATCGAAAATCAAAACCGGCGGATTCGCGCTCGCGGCTTTGGCGCTTGGCGTGGCGGTGGCGTTGCAGGTCTATCTGCCCGCGCTCGGTTACCTGCCTTTTTCGGCGCGCGGCGCTGCGGGCGATGCTGCCGATGCGTATCGGTATGCGACGATGTGGTCGATGCACCCCGCCGAACTGCTCACCTACCTGTTGCCGGGTGCTTACGGCTTCGGCGGTGTCACCTACTGGGGCTTCATGCCCTTCACCGATTTTCCGCACTACACGGGCCTCATCGTGCTCGGCTTGGCGATTGGCGGCGCGGTTGCCGGTCGCAAAAAGCCCGTCGTGCTCTTTTTTATCGCCATGACGGTGCTGGCTCTGCTGCTTTCGTTCGGTAATTTCTTCAGTCCGGTGTATGATCTCTTCTATCGTTTCGCGCCCAAGTTCAGCTCCTTCCGAGTGCCGTCGATGGTGCTGATTGTCGTAGCGCTCTGTCTCGCGATGCTCTCCGGATTCGGCTTGCAGGCGTGGCTCGACAAGCCGCTGAAGGACTCCTCGCGCTTCCTGAAATGGGCTGGCATTGCCGTAGGGGTGATGGCGATTCTGTTCCTGTCGCTTGAGAGTGGTCTGGAGCAGCTGCTTCGGGCATCGTTCCCGCCGGTTCGTATCGACAACTTCAGCCTGGTTTCGATGGTGGGCGACCTCCGTTGGGAGCTGTTCAGGAGCAGTCTGTTCATGCTGATTCTTGTCTTTGCCGGTGTGCTTGGTCTGTTGTGGCTGGTGGCAAAGGGGATGATCAATGCGCGGCAGGCTGCGCTGGTGCTGGTGACGGTTTCGGCTATCGATTTACTCTGGATGGATCACAAGATCGTTTCGCCTGCGGACAACTCCCTCCGTATGTCGCCGCTGGTAGAGCGCGCCTCGCTCGATGCGGCGCTCGAAGAGGACGATATTACCCGATTCCTGTCGAGCCGCGAGGGGCCGTTCAGGATCTATCCGGTTGGTCGCCTTTTCTCGGAGAACAAGTTCAGCATTGCAGGCATCGAATCGACCGGTGGTTACCATGCCGCCAAGCTCGGCGTTTATCAGGAGCTGCTCAGCCGCACGGAGAACCTGGCCAACCTCGATGTGCTTCGGATGCTCAACATCAGGTATGTGGTGTCGCCGCAGCTGCTGCACGCTGAAGAGCTGAAGCCAGTGGCGTCGGGCGCGCTGTCGTTGGTGTCGGGCCAAGTGCCGGTGGCGGTCTATGAGCTCTCCGGAGCGATGCCGCGCGCGTGGTTCGCACCGCGGGCCGATGCTGTGCAGGGCGAAGCCGCGGCAGTGGAGGCGGTCATGCAGGGAGGGGGAAGCGATGGCGGCGTCTTTGTCGAAGCTGCGCCCTGGCAGGGGGGGAAGCGTTTTGCGCCGGGCGAACTGCTCTCCATGCAGCGCACTGCCGAGTCGATCACGATGAAGGTGCGCGCGGCCGGCGAGGCGTTGCTGGTGCTCAGCGAGGTGTGGTATCCGCAGGGCTGGAAGCTCACGGTCGATGGCCGCGCGCAGCAGGCGCTCAAGGTTGACGGCGTGATTCGCGGCGTTATCGTGCCGTCCGGCGAGCATGAAGTGCGCTTCGTCTATGATCGCAGCCGCTTCGAGACCGGCCGGACGGTTTCGACTGTCGCCACGTTGCTTTCGCTCGGGCTCATCGTGGCCGGTAGCGTGCTTGGCCGAGGCTCATCAAAATCATCAAATTTAGCCAGTAAATCGTGAGAAAAGCGCTGTTTCTGACCCGGAATTTTCCGCCTTACGTCACCTGTGGTGCGTCGCGGGCCTGGAAGTTTGCTTCGAACCTTTCCACCATCGGCTGGGAGCCGGTCGTCATCGCACCTCCGGGAATCAACGGGGTGCCGAACGATGTGCAGTCGGGTGCGAATCCCGTGCTCGCGGTACATCGCACCGGCCCGGAGATCGATGCCGAAGGGCTTGACGTTGCCGACCGTAACGCTTTGCTGCATGGCCAGGAGGTTGCAGCGCTGAACCAGTCGTTGAAAGCCAGGCTCTCCGGGCTGTTCAGAGAGAACTCCAATGGCGCGACCTGGGAGAAAAACGCCACAGAGCTGATCGACCGCCTGCTCGAAGAGGAGCCGGAGATCGACCTGCTCTACGCCCAGGGGCCGCCGCTCGAACCGCTCCGCCTTGCGCTGGAAACCGCCCGAAAGTACTCTCTTGCGGTCATTCTGGACATTGTCAGCCCGCTCGATCCGGCCATGCCTCAGCCCGGTTCGTCAAGCTCGTCGGAAGCCGCCGAGGCCGAGGCGCGGATTCTGCTTTCAGGCGTGCACCTGCTTGCGCCGACGCGCCATCTCAAGGAGTACTACCTTCAGAAGTACCACGGTCGGCTCGACCACGGTTTGATGACCATCGTTTCGCCGTCGTTCGATCGGTCGCATCCAGCTTTCGCGCGTTCGGCAGCCGAAGCCTCCGACACTGTGTTGCGCATTGCACTTCTGGTGGAGGAGCTGCCCAAGGCTGATCTGAAGGCGTTGATCGCCGGGCTTGAAACGTGGCTGACAGGAGGGATTCCCGCGGGCGGCGTCGAGTTCATGCTGCTTGGCGCCGGAGCTTCGGAGCTGTTGCGCCGGGCAGCGAAAAAGCCGCTTGAAAAGCTCCTCACGCTCGACGAGACCGGCGGCATCGACAGCGAGCTGAAGCTCTCCCGCAAGGCCGGATTTTTCTGCGCGGTTCAGGCCGGCACGGCGTCCAGTGTCAGCACCGTACCCGACCGCCTTGCCGATGCGCTTGGCATGGGGAAGGCGTTGTGCGCCATCGCTCCCGAAGGCGCAACCTCGCGGCTGGTGCTCGATGTCGGGGGGATGTACGCACCGGCGGGGGATGCCGGAGCTATTACAGAACTGTTCCGCGCGATGGCCTCAGGCTGGTCTGCCCGCACTTTGCAAGGCGTGCCTGAGCCGATCCGGCAGAAGCACGACATTGCCGAGGCGATGCGCGCGCTGACCAGCGTGATTGCCAGCCAGCCGGTGTAAGCGGGAGAGGCCGATTGCTGTATTGCTACGAGTGCGTTATTTGAGTATATATCAATATGCTTTTAGCTTTGCTTCCCGATTTCCGTTTATTGCGATAACGGGAAGGTTGCATTAAGAGCGTTTTGCCTTGCTCTTTCAGGGCCAACCATCAATCAAGGAGATCACTATATGGAGATTAAAACCCCATACGCTTTCGGAAAAACCATCGATCTGCCCTTTGCTGAAGCCGATCCAAAGGTTCGTGTGGAGCTCGCCAAGGAAGGGTTCGGCGTCATTTCGGAGATTGACGTGAAGAAAAAATTTGCCGAAAAGCTCAAGATCGACTTTCGCAACTACGTCATTCTCGGTGCGTGCAATCCGTCCATCGCCCATCAGGTGCTGAGCCGTGAGTTGCCAGTCGGAACGCTGCTACCCTGCAACGTCGTACTCTACTCCACCGACGACGACAAGACCTCGGTGGTCGTCATGGATCCCGTGCCTCCGCTTTCGATGGCCGAGCATCCGGAAGTCGTTGCGCACGCCAAAGAGGTTGCCGAAAAGATGCACCGTGTTATTGCTGCTCTCTGATCGGCTTTTTTTTGTGTTTGTTAGTTAACAATTGATAATCCAGCCGTTCCGATCGCGAGCACGGAGCGGCTGGATTTTTTTGTGCGACGGCGGGGTTACCTTTCAAAAAACGGGCCGGCTTCGCAACGCTTACCCTGTGACCGATGAGCACCAGGAATCATACGCCCCACAAGAAAAGGCAGAAAAAGCGGATCTTCCGAAGCCGCGTCAAAGCGCTCGGCCAGCCGCCGGGCTCCCTTATCCATATCGGCGAGCAGAAGGTCGAACAGACCGGCATCACGGCATTCGGCTACGATGAGGGGCAGGCGGTTACGGTTGAAGTAAAGAATATCGAAGAGTGCCTTGGCTTGAAAGAGCGTTTCAAGGTGCTCTGGATCAACGTCGATGGCCTGCATGACACCGCGGTGATCGGCATGCTCGGGGAGCTTTTCGGCATCGATTCGCTGACGCAGGAGGACATTCTCGACACCGGGCAGCGCCCGAAGATCGAAGATTTCGAGCGTTACCTCTTTCTGTCGCTCCGGATGCTCGATTTCAACCGTGAGTTGAGCGAAATCACGCAGGAGCAGTTGAGCATCGTGCTCGGCCCCGGCTATGTCATCACTTTTCAGGAAAAACCCGGCGACATGTTCGATCCGGTGCGGCAACGTATCAGGAGTGCAGCCTCTAAAGTCCGAAAGCATGACGCCGATTTTCTCGCCTACGCGCTCGTCGATGCGGTGGTCGACCGGTACTTCTCAATCCTTGAAGAGATCGAGAACCGCATCGATACGCTCGATTCGGAAATGATGGCCGATTTCAGGCAGGAGACTTTCAATGCGCTCTATGCGCTCAAGCGCGAGCTGATCATTTTCCGCAAAACCGTTTGGCCGCTGCGGGAGATTATCGGGAGCATCACGCGGGATGATTTCGATGTTGTGGGCGAAGCGGTCGACCCCTATTTCCGGGACATTTACGATCACATCGTGCAGGTGATCGACACTATTGAGGTGTTTCGGGAGATCGTCAACGGCATGCACGAAACCTACCTTGCCGGGGTCAATAACCGGATGAACGAAATCATGAAGTTCCTCACCATGATCGCCACGGTCTTTATGCCGCTCTCATTTATCGCCGGCATCTATGGCATGAATTTCAAATACATGCCCGAGTTGAACTTCCATTGGGGATACTTCACCGTGCTTGGTGTGATGGTGCTGATCGCGATCGGGTTTATGGTTTACTACCGATCGAGGAAGTGGTTCTGAGCGGCACCCTGAGGCCTACTTCTTTTTCTTGTTGCTCACGAACCAGGTCAGTCCTGCCGTGACCAGCGCGATTGCTCCGCCAAGCCAGATCAGCTCCTGTTCGCCGTGCCACTTGATAACGTGGCCGAGAAACACCACGCCCATAACCACCACAATGACGCCGACCAGCTTGTCTTTCAGGTCGTCGAGCGTGTGAATTTCCAGCCAGTCCGGTACGGGAATCGAGTCGTCGATAAACAGCTCGTACAAGCCCAGCGAAATCATGAAAAAGACCGTGCCGAGCAGGAACAGGTCGATGGCTTCAATGAACCCGAGCACGAGCAGCTTGCCGGTTTTGCCGGAAATGTCTGCGTGCATGACGGTGTCGGCAATGAGCTGCACCACCGAAATGCCGCCGAAGACAAGCAGGGTCAGGGAAGCAAGAAAGGTGCCGGCAACGGCGATCAGAACAAGATAGCGGCTTGAGGAGAGCAGTCGCTGCATGATGATTGGTTTATGCTTTGATGAAGTTGATGTTACAGCGCATAATTTAGGTAATGGTGGGGTGAAATGGAATTTTTCTGATGAGTGAATAAGGGGGCAATGCCGGGTGAAGTTTCGATGGCTGTGAGCGGCCCCTATTTTTTTACTGCGTTTTGTTGACCTTTTTTTGTATGAATTCACTACAGCAAAAAGAGTCAGACACTCGATTCTCAGCCGGAAAGGGAAATTGATTTTCAGGAGTTTACTGCATGAAGTTCACATCCATCAAATTCAAAAGCTACAGGTGCTTTCAGGACGAGTGGGCGGGTTTTGATGAGGTCAAGCCGATCACGGTGATTATTGGACGAAATAATGTCGGCAAATCACACTTGTTGCGGCTTGTTAGAGCATCATGTGAGAAGCAGATTGTTTTTTTTGATAGAGGAGTAGAATATCAAATTGGAGGGCTTTTGGATGAAGAGTCCCTAAAAATGCAATTTCAAGAAACTTATAGCCAGCATCTTGGTGGTAATAAGTGGAAACATCATGGACGTTATTTTATCGGAGCATATATTTCTGCAAATATTAATAAGAATGCTTCAGGAAATAAATATGAACTAGTATTCTGTTTGGTTAATTGATTGTATCGAAAAGAACATCTTCAGCATGTTGAACTGAATCAAGAATTGTTGATGCGTTTTTGGTCCACTTGAATGGTTTGGCAAGTTTTTCGTTATGGATTTTGATATAGCGATGAATCGCATTGCGCAGTTCATTGACGCTACAGAAAACACCTCGATACAAGGCTCGTCGCTCCAATTGTGAGAACCAGCTCTCAACGGCATTCAGCCACGAAGCGCTGGTCGGAGTGAAATGCAATTTGATTCTGGGATGCTTGGCAAACCACTTTCTGACCTCCTCGGTTTTATGCGTTGCACTATTGTCGAGAATCAGATGCAACTCCTTGTCTTTTGGTGTGTTCCGCTCAACCTGACGCAGAAAAGCGAGAAACTCTTTAGCTCGATGTTTTTGGGTAACCCGGCCCATGACCTGAC
>DRSQ01000109.1 GCA_011372505.1 Chlorobaculum parvum
CCCGGCCCCCATTAACCGCAATGGAGAAGCCTCATGACCTACTTCGCAAAGAAAGCTCCGACAAACAGCCTGCTCGACCTTGTTGCCAAAGGCGAGGGGATATCCATCGAGTTCAAGCGGCTGGTGCA
This sequence comes from Chlorobaculum parvum, assembly GCA_011372505.1. Classification (GTDB taxonomy): domain Bacteria; phylum Bacteroidota; class Chlorobiia; order Chlorobiales; family Chlorobiaceae; genus Chlorobaculum; species Chlorobaculum parvum_B. Next base: position 129 of record DRSQ01000109.1, read on the forward strand.
CTCGGCACCGAAAATCGCCCGGTCGATTGTGTCGTTCGCCAATACCGAGGGCGGCGTTATTCTGATCGGAGTTGACGACGACCGGCGGATCGTGGGCATCCAGAGCGAAAAGGAGATGCTGGCGGTAATCGATGAGGCCGTGCGCTACCACGTCGAACCGAAGCCGCGCCTCGACGTGCGCTTCGAGGAGTTCAAGCGCCGGATGGTGCTGCTCGTCGAGGTGCCTCAAAGCCCTGAGCGCCCGCACTTTCACATCGAGCGGGTCATCCGCCGTGACACCGGCAAACGGGCCGTCGAGCGCCGGGTGTTCACCCGCAACGGCAGCCACAACAAGGCGGCCAACGACGACCAGATCGCGCTCATGCTTTCATCGAGAGAGCCGGTCAGGCTGTCGTTCACCGACCGTGAAAAACGGCTGCTCGACTACCTCGACAACCACGAGCGCATCACCGCTGACGAGTTCGCTGAAAACGCCTGCATCCCCATGCGCGAAGCGCGACGCATTCTGGTGTCGCTCGTCCGGTCGGGCGCGTTGCGCCTCGTCACCGAAGGCCGTCACAGCAGCTACGCCCTTGCCGCCCACTGAGCGTCGCTTCGGCAACACACTCATACTGCCCTCCCGGAGCAACCGGACGCTGAAAAAAGAACACTCATGCCTGCAATTACGCCATCGCGCAACGCTATTTATTTAGGAAATATCACGGATTAACCCTATTTATTTAAGACACCGTCATCTTTTCCGACCTGCTTAACGTTCCGGTCATGACCCGTTTGTTCGATCTGTACGACGCCGAGCCTGGGCGTTTTTTTGATGAAGTCATCACGCAGGAGGGGGCGCCCAAGTCTCATTACGACATCCTCATTAACCGGTTCAACCAGTTCTCGTCTGCCGATATTCATACCCGGCGCGAGCTGGCCAACATCTTTTTCCGCAATCAGGGCATCACCTTCACGGTCTATGGCGTCGATGAGGGCACGGAGCGCATCTTTCCGTTCGACCTGATTCCTCGCATTATTCCCGGCTCCGAGTGGGAAACCATCGAGCGGGGACTGACCCAGCGGATCACAGCGCTGAACCTTTTCCTTTCGGATATTTACCAGAAGCAGAAGATTCTGCGCGACAAGGTCATTCCGGCAGAGCTGGTGCTTGGCAGCAAGCATTTCCGGCGCGAGTTCATCGGCGTCAGGCCGCCGCTCGATGTCTATATCCACGTCACCGGCAGCGACATCATCCGCGACATCGACGGGCGCTATCTGGTGCTCGAAGACAACCTCCGCACACCGAGCGGTGTGTCGTACATGTTGCAGAACCGAAATGCCATGAAGCGCGCCTTTCCGGTGCTCTTCAACCGCTACACCGTTCGCCCGGTGGAAAACTACCCGCAGCAGCTCCTCCGAACGCTTCAGGAGATCAGCCCCTCACCGAAATCCGATCCGAAGGTGGTGATCCTCACGCCTGGTGTCTATAACTCGGCCTATTTCGAGCACAGCTTCCTGGCCCAGCAGATGGGCGTGCAGTTGACCGAGGGGCGCGACCTGGTGGTCAACAACAACAAGGTCTATACCCGCACGACCAGAGGACTGAAACGGGTCGATGTAATCTACCGCCGGGTCGATGACGACTTCCTCGACCCGCTGGTGTTCCGGCCCGACTCGATGCTCGGCGTGGCGGGGCTCATCAACGCCTACCGCAAAGGCAACGTCACCTTGGCCAACGCCATCGGCACCGGCGTGGCCGACGACAAGGTGATCTACAGCTTCGTGCCCCAGATCATCAAATACTACCTCGGCGAGGAGCCGATTCTCGACAATGTAGAGACCTGGCTGGCGAGTAATCCGAAGCATCTGAAGTATATTCTGGAAAACCTCGACAAGCTGGTCGTCAAGGCGGCCAACGAGTCAGGCGGCTACGGAATGCTGGTCGGGCCACAAGCAAGCGAAGAGGAGCGGGAAGCGTTCGCTGAAAAGATCGTGGCCGACCCGCGCAACTACATCGCCCAGCCGACAATCTCGCTCTCTCGCCATCCGGGCTTCGTGACCGATACAGAGGTTGCGCCTTGCCACATCGACCTACGCCCCTACGTGCTCTACGGCAACTCGGTATCGATCGTGCCCGGCGGACTGACTCGCGTGGCCCTCAAGCGCGGCTCGCTGGTGGTGAACTCCTCGCAGGGCGGGGGGAGCAAGGATACCTGGGTCATCGACAACTGAACCTTTAACGAACCAATTCCATGCTGAGTCGTGTTACCGAATCGCTGTTCTGGATGAGCCGCTACTTTGAACGCGCGGAAAACACCGCCCGGTTCCTCGACGTCAATTTCAACCTGCTGCTCGACCTGAACAGCATCGCCCCGGTCGATCATCCGAACTACTGGAAGCCGCTGATCATGGTCATGTCGGAACCGGACCATTTCGGCTCGCTCTACCCCGAGTACGACGCCCACTCTGTGACCGATTATCTGGTCTTCAACCGCAGCAACACCAGCTCGATTCTCTCCTCGATCAGCATGGCGCGCGAAAACGCCCGGAGCGTCATCGAGAGCATCTCGAGCGAGATGTGGGAGCAGCTCAACAACCTCTACCACTTCCTGAACAACGCTTCGCCCGAGCTGGTACACAGCGATCCCTACACCTTCTACAAGGAGATCAAGAAAGCCTCGCACCTCTTTCAGGGCATTACCGACAACACCCTGTCGCACAACGAAGGGTGGGATTTCGTGCAGATCGGCAAGTACCTTGAACGGGCCGACAACTCCGCGCGGCTGATCGACGTTAAGTACCACATGCTAACCCACGGCGATGAACACCACGCCGAGATCGTCAGGAACTCGATCGACATCATCCAGTGGATGGCCGTGCTGAAAAGTTGCAGCGCGCTGGAGGCGTTCCGGAAAATCTACCTGTCGAAGATCACCCCCGACAACATCCTCGGCTTCCTCATTCTCGACCGCACCTTTCCGCGAAGCATCGCCTACTCGATCTGTGCGGCGCAGGAGGCGCTCTGGACGATTTCAGGCAGCTCGCAGCACCGGTACGCCAACGAGGTCGATCGGCTGATCGGCCGGATGGAGGCCGAAATGAGCTACACAACAGTCGATGAAATACTCCGCAAGGGAGTGCACCGGTTCCTCGAAGAGGTCAAGCAGGGAGTCGTTAAGGTTGGCGAGCAGCTTCACCTGCTCTACTTCGCTTACCACACGCCGAAAATCGAACCGGACGACGTTTCCGAAGCGCTCCCCTTCACCGGCATCTCCGGCGGACGGGCCAACTGGAGCCAATCGCAACAGCAGCAGTAAGTTGCCGTATCGCCATCACTAACCGGAAGTTGTACCGAGCATGATCCTCAAAGTTGAACACACCACGCTTTTCGATTACGAAGAGCCGATCTACGAAACAGCCACCGAAGTGCGCCTGCACCCGGCAACCGACACCGGTTCACAGCGCTGCGCAAGCTTCAGCCTGGGGGTCAGCCCGTCTGCCACGATTTTCGACTACACCGATTTTTACGGTAACAACGTGCACCACTTCAACATATTGCAAAGCCACAAACAGGTGCGCATCGTTGCCACCTCGGTCATCGAAACCCTCGACCATCATCCCGCAGGCCCGCACGAGGAGGACGAAATCGTGTTGCTCGACATGCTCTCCGAAAGTCGCTACGTCAACGTCGATCCGGCCATTCACACCCTGGGTGAGCAGTTCAGGCCAATCAGGGACCCATACCTGAAAGCAATGGAGATCTGCCAGCACATCAACGAAACCTTTCGCTACGAGCCGGGCGTGACCGACGTGCACAGCACAAGCGCAGTTGTGCTGGCGCTCGGGCGCGGGGTTTGCCAGGATTTCGCGCACCTCATGCTTGCCGTCTGCCGCCACCTCGGACTTCCGGCGCGCTACGTCAGCGGCTACCTTTACGGCGGTGGAAGCACACCTGAAGGGCAGGACGAGGCAAGCCACGCCTGGTGCGAAGTGTGGTGCGGAAGTGAAAAAGGGTGGATGGGGTTCGATCCGACACACAAAACACTGGTGGTTGACCAGCGATACATCAAGATCGGCAGCGGAAGGGATTACGGCGACGTTCCCCCCGTTCGAGGAACCTACAAAGGCGCATCATCGGAAAAGATGAGCGTTTCAGTCCGAGTCAGCGCGCTTGAACTGACCCCTGGCGAGATACGCCAGCACAACACTTGAGCAGGCATAAAATCTCACTTTGCCTCAAGAACAGCGTTCACCTTTTCGATCAACGTCTTAATGGTAAAAGGTTTGCGGAGCAGATTGAACGAATTGTGCGGCATACCCTTGTCCGCGATAATATCAGCCGAATAACCCGACATAAAGAGAACCCTGAAGCCGGGGCTAATCGTCGAAAGTTTTGAAGCAAGCTCGACACCATTCATTTCCGGCATAATGACATCGGTCAACAGCAGATCAATCTTGCCACTGAACTCTTCAGCAATCATGATCGCATCTTTAGGGAATGCTGCCGTTAATACCGTAAAACCGGACTTTTGAAGCATCATCTTACAAAGACTGAGAATCTCAGGTTCGTCTTCAACCACGAGAATAGTGGTATGATTCGATGAATTCAACGAATTTTGAGTGTCAAGCACTAAACCGTTTGCTTTCTCTCTGTAAAGAGGCAGGTAGATATGGAAAGTTGTCCCCTTCCCCTTCTCGCTCTCGAAATCAACAAATCCTCGATTCTGTTTGACGATACCATAGGTCGAAGAAAGTCCCAGACCGGTTCCCTTACCGAGAACTTTCGTAGTAAAAAATGGCTCGAAAATATGCAACTGGTGTTCTTCAGCAATTCCCTGTCCTGAATCGTGAACCGAAATCTGAACATACTCGCCGGGCACTCTTATCCCTCCGGGATGCTCAAGAGTATGATCAACTTTTATCCGGTTGGCCTTAAGAACAATAGTTCCCTCACCGCTCATGGCATCACTTGCATTCAGACAAAGATTCATGAGAATCTGATCGAACTGTGACGGGTCGACACGCACCTTGCACCCGGCGCCTGACGGACGCCAATCAAACCCGATCTTCTTACCAACCACTCTCTGCAAAATGGCAAGAGAATCTCCAATCGCCTGATCAACCTCAAAAACACTGGGCACGGCAGTCTGCTTGCGGGCAAACGCCAACAATTGACTGGTCATCTCGGCTAAACGCTCCGCCGCCCGATAAATCTCGGCAAGATTCTCTTCAACGGAAGGATCCAGACCATCGTTGCACATCGCCAACTCGGTATTACCCATAATTACACCGAGCATATTGTTGAAATCGTGTGCAATACCACCGGCAAACTGCCCGATCAACTCCATTTTCTGAATCTGCAACAAAATAGACTGAATCCGATTCTCAGACTGCTCGTTCATTTTTCGGGTAACGATATCCCAAACCATATTAGCCAGAGTACTCACCCACTGGGCGTCGTTATCAACGTATGGAAACGGTTTGTTACCAACCAGGCACACGGCCACCACCTCCCCTCCATCGATAACAGGCACGACAAGGCGATTTTTAACATCTGGCTGAAAAGAGGAAAACTCTAAATCGAGGGGAAGAGATGGCTCATTGACGATAATTGCACGGCGTTTTTCAATGGCCTCCTTAAAAAAGGGCATAGAATTGAATGACGGATGTTCTCCATTCCCGCCCATGGCACTCATCTCATCGCGAAC
>DRSQ01000110.1 GCA_011372505.1 Chlorobaculum parvum
GAGGATAACCTCTTCAAGCGTCATGGAGTCAAACGGCGTTCCTTCAATCAGGCCGTTAAAATTTTTGACGTAGGCTGCATGGTGCTTGCCGTAGTGAAAACCGATGGTATTGGCCGAAACATGCGGTTCAAGAGCATTGTTGGCGTACGGGAGTGCAGGTTGCTGATAAGCCATAGTTCAATTTGATTTTTATGATTGCGCAGACTACGTTAAGAAGTATTCCAATAACCGGCCTTCTGACCTTGTTAGTTTCAGCAGGCGGAAATTAATTCGATTCAGTTGTATCAGATCTTTTTTTCGATAGCGCGGAAGATGGGTGTTGTGTTGCGGTCATTGCCGGTATTCCTGTTGTTCATGGTCGTGCTCGGTGGCTGCGGTTTGCAGAAAGAGAAAAAACTCGATGCCAACGATCTTCATTTTGCTGAATTTTACGGAGATTATCTCGCTCGGTCTGGCGTAGCCCCAAAAGGCAAGGCGGTGCCATATACCGACCTCACCCCGGCAGAGCTTGATACGCTTTTTGCGCGGCACGGTCTCAATCAGAAAATTTTTGATGCCAAGCTGAAAGCCTATTCGCAGGATCCCCAGCTTTGGCGCGCTGTGCTTGAGCATGTGCAGAAAGAGCTTCACCACCAACAGTAACACGTCATGGATCAGTTACCATTGCTTGTCGGCGTGACCGGCGGCATCGGCAGCGGCAAGAGTACCGTGTGCGCGATGCTTGCCGGATTGGGCTGCGAGCTGTTCGAGGCTGACCGGGTTGCCAAGGAGTTTCAGCTTCATGATCCCGAGGTCATTGCTGGTATCGAGGAGTTGTTCGGCAGTGGCGTCTATCGTCGCGACGGTTCAGGCGTGCTTTCGATTGACCGCAAAGCCATTGCTGCTATCGTTTTTTCCGATTCCAAAAAGCTCGAAGCGCTCAATCGTCTCATTCATCCCAAAGTCCGGGACGCGTTCCGGCGTGAAATTTTACGTTGCGCACGTGAAGGAAAACGGATTTTGTGCAAGGAGGCGGCGATTCTGTTCGAATCGGGTATGGATCAGGAGCTTGATCGCATCATCGTGGTGGCAGCTGGCGACGGCGTACGGCTGGAGCGCGCGGTGGCACGAGGCATGGGAAGTCGCGAAGAAATCAAACGACGGATGAAAGCGCAGTGGCCGCAAGAGCAGCTCATCAAGCGCGCGCACTACGTGATTTTCAACGACGGTACCATTGACGAACTGCGCTCGCAGGTTGAACAGGTGTACCGTAGTCTCGAAAGCTTGATCGAGTCAGCCTGAAATTGACTCTGCCAGCAGTGGCAGAGAGATACGGTAGCGGTAGGAGGTGTCCGTATGAGTGTCGGGGAACTCTTCATACTGGTGCAAGATGCCCAGTTCGCTTGCCCTTGCAGTGAAGCGCCGGTGCCCGAACTGGAGGTTATACTCGTCCAGTGATCCGCAATCCAGGTAGAGCAAACGGAGCGATCCAAGGGTATCCTGATAGCGCGGCTCGTCAAGCATTGTGAGAGGGTCGAAGCTTTTCCAGCGTTCCCAGCGTTCCGGAATAAGCTGGCAGGTGCGTGGCTCGAATGGCAGGTGCATGTTTGACGGCGCAGGCTTTGATGGGTCGGGATCGTAGCAGGCTGCCATCGCCATGATGTCGAGCAGCGTAAACTCTCCCTTCAGTTTTTTGTCGAGCGATTCCCAGCGTTGAAAAAAAGCCTCAATACTTCCGTCGTAGCGTTCGAGCAGGCGTGCGGCACTCGGAAAGTTCGGGCGATAGCAAAGCTCGAAATCCATGTCGCCACTATGGCAAGCTACGGCTGAAAAACGATCGGGATGCCTCATTCCGAGCCTCAGTGCACCAAACCCGCCGGAAGATTTGCCAACAACAGCGCGATGCCGTGCTTCCGGAAGCGTGTTGAATTTGCGATCAATCTGGTCGAGCAGTTCGCCGATCAGGTAGGTTTCGTAGGCTCCAGTCGCCGCTGAATCGACATATTGGGAACCGCCGTAACGGGTCATGCAGTCCGGCATAACCACAATCGTTTCGGGCATCGAACCCTCCCGAATTAGCTTGTCAACCATCTCCGGCACAGTTCGCCTTCCGAACCCGTAGTTCATGAAGCTCAATCCGGTCGAGGCGAAGCCCGAAAGCAGGTAGATCACCGGAAAGCGTTTTACGCCATCGTACGATGGGGGCAGATAGACCGGCACGTAGCGCAGAGACGGGTCGCCGAGCGGATTGCTTTTTAGCATGGAACTCTCGATGGGCTCGAACACCACAGTTGGTCTCTTCGCTTCGGGATGGTTCATGCCTGGCTCTCCTGCATTTGCTGTTTGTTCCGTTTCTTTTGCACGGCGCCTGAAATGTAAATGCTCAGTTCGTAAAGCAGAATCATCGGGATGGCGATGACTCCCTGAGTTACCATATCGGTGGAGGGGGTCACGATGGCCGCAACGACAAGCATTGTTACCACGGCATGGCGGCGGTAGAAGCGCATGAATGCCGGCGTCAGCAGGCCGATTTTCGACAGCACGTAGGAGATGAAGGGCAGCTCGAAGACAAGACCGGTTGTCAGCAGGGTGCCCATGAAAAAGCTGACGTAATCCTGGACTGCGATGTTGTTGGTGATCAGTTCAGACCCGAATCCTGCAAAGAACTTCAGTGAAATTGGCAGGAAGATGAAGTAGCCAAACGCAATGCCGGTAAAAAAGCAGACCGATATGAACAAAATGATAAAACGGCTGGCCGCTTTCTCGGTTTCGTGCAGGCCGGGTTCGACAAACTGCCAGATCTGCCATACAAGAAAAGGAAAAGCCAGCACGAAGGCTGTGAAAAAGATGACCTGCAAATACAGTGATATCTGACCGTAAGGGACGAGGTTCTGCAGTTGAATATCTGGCCCACTTTGCTGGAGTGGCTTGATGAGCACCTCGTTGACCAGAACGTCGGAAAAAAATGCGCTGGCGATCGCTGCGATAACCAGGGCGATACCAGCCCGGATAAGCCGCCAGCGAAGCTCGTCGAGGTGATCGATGAATCCCATGCCGCCCTGCTCCTCTGTGCCCGTATCAGCCCCGGAATCCGTGGGCTGCGATTCCTCTTCGGCTAGCGCCTGCTCCGACGCTTCGGCGGCCTCGAAGGTCGCAAGCGCGTCCTCCTCTTCAGTCGCCTCCTGGCCCTCCTCTACAGGCTCATCCTTTTTGAGCGGCATCACCTCGTCCCCGCTGTTCTCAGCGGTTCCATTGCCGTCGTTCGGCGGTATGGTTGGATCGTTGTCGTTACTCATTTCGAATTACGGCGGCGGGTTGTCGTGAATGTGGTAGCCACTGTTCAGGAAAAAATCGGGAGGGATTTGGGGCTGCATTCTTAGAATGCTTGTAGGAAAAGCCCGTAATCCGGTTTATAGTAAGAAAGATAGCCTTTGTGCGCAAATGGTTTTTTAGGCCCGTCATTCATGCCGGAAGCGCCGGGAACTGGTTGCTGCGCTTGGCGATTTGTTCAATCATGGAAATATCGATAACTTCACCCGGTTTTAACCCAAGCGCAATTCCGCCGGGCATTCGAGCGCACACACATAGTCAGGGGCGCCTGTGAATATCAATGATGTTACCTCTTCGGTTGCCGAAGAGCTGAAATTGTTTCAGGAGCGGTACAAAACCGTTCTGCACTCAAGCAACAGTCTGGTTGACAAAGTTACCCGCTACGTTCTACGGCAGCAGGGTAAACAGATCAGGCCAACGCTGGTGATTCTTGGCGCTAAGGTGTGCGGGGGAGTGAACGATGTGACCTACCGCGGCGCCATTATGGTCGAGCTGCTTCATTCGGCCACGCTTATTCACGACGATGTAGTGGATGGCGCCGAGATGCGGCGCGGGATTCCATCGATCAATGCGCTCTGGAAGAACAAGATTTCTGTGCTGATCGGCGACTACCTGCTCTCCAAAGGCCTGCTCTACTCGCTTGAAAACAGCGATTACCGTTCGCTGCATCTGGTCTCCGAGGCGGTTAGGCGTATGAGTGAGGGTGAAATCCTCCAGATCCAGAAGACCCGCAGCCTCGACATCACCGAAGAGGATTACCTGAGCGTCATCGCTGACAAAACCGGTTCGTTGATTGCTACTTCATGCGCTATCGGTGCAGCCAGCGCTACTGATTCGGAAGAGCAGATCGCTAGCCTGAAGCACTATGGCGAGTTTCTCGGCTTGGCGTTCCAGATCAGGGATGACCTGCTCGATTACACCGGTGACTCCAAAAAAACCGGCAAGCAGCTCGGCATCGACATCAAAGATCGCAAAATCACCCTTCCGCTCATCTATGCGCTTCGCCAGTCCGATAAGGCTGAGCAGAACAAAATCAAATCGATTCTGAAAAGCTCAAAGAAGCGTTCGGTCCGAAGTGGTGAGGTCATTGATTTCGTCACCCGGAAAGGTGGGCTCGAGTACGCAGCGACAGTCGCTGAAGGCTTTGCCGACAAGGCGCTCGAATCGATCTCCGATTTCCCTGAAAGCCCGGCTCGACGCTCTCTTGAACTGCTCGTCGATTTTGTCATGAAGCGCCAGCATTAAGAAGTCTTTGATTTCTACCCGTTCGCCAGGGACCAACACTCCAGCCCGTACAGATGAAGAAAGTTCTGATAGTCATCCTGCTTTTTTTCGCGGCGATCGTCGCCATCGACAAGCTACTGCTTCCCTATTATACCGAGAGCGGAAAACAGACCGTCGTTCCGGATGTGCGGAACATGACCTATGAAAAGGCCTCCAAAACCTTGCAAAAAGTTGGGCTGAAGGCCAAGAAGAGCTACAATGTGCGCTACCTGCCCAATGTGCTGCCGGATCAGGTGATTGACCAGATGCCGTCGCCCTCATCGGCGGTCAAACCCGGTCGCAGCGTTTATCTCGTGCTGAACCGCAAGGACAAGCCCAGCTATCCGATGCCGGAGCTGACCGGTCGTACCGAGCAGGAGGCGTGCCTGGCACTGAAACGCATCGGCATGGTTATTGCGGATGTGCAGACCCAGGCCATTTCCGAGCCTGATCAGGATGGCCGGGTGCTCAGCCAGTCGGTGCCTCCCGAGGTGGTGCTCAAATCCGGTAGCAAAGTGTCGTTCATTGTCGGTAAACTCGAACACGAGCCGGCAGGGATGATGCGGGTGATTGTGCCCGATGTACTCGGCATGTCAGTCGATCAGGCGCGAGGTGTGCTGATCCGAAGTGGACTGTCAATCGGCAAAGTCAGCTATGAGCGCTCAATGCTTCTGGTGCCTGACACAGTAATCAGCCAGACCCCTTCAGCTAGTGCAATGGTTCAGACCGGCCAGAACGTTGACCTGACGGTTGCCTCCGAAGAGTGAACTGTTCAACAGGTAATCGCACTGGAAGATGAGTGCCCGTCTTGTCACGATTGCCGGATTGCGTTTTCTTCTTTACTTGTTCTGGCAAGTTGTTTCGGTTTCTGTGCTGCCGTTACTTGTCCTTTGGTCCGTCATGACTTTTTTAGAGGTGTAGAGGAGCCTTGATGAATGATTATGTTCTTCTCCTGACCGGTATTGCGTGTGCGGCATTTGGCGGAGAGCTATTTGTCAGAGGCACGGTGGGTATCGCTTCTGTGCTGCGTATCGCGCCTTCCGTAATTGCGGTCACCATTGCGGCTTTCGCGACATCCAGCCCAGAGCTTTCTGTGGCGATCAACTCGGGACTGGTCGGGAAGTCGCAACTCTCTCTTGGTGACGCTCTCGGTAGCAATATCGTCAACATCTCGCTGGTTCTAGGTTTTACTTTGCTCATTTCCGGAATTCCGGTTGGCAAAGAGGTGTTGAAACGCGATGCTCCGGTTGCTATTCTGGTGCCTTTTCTGACTGCAATTTTTCTCATTGACAACATCATCGACAGGCTTGAGGGAGTGTTCATGCTCATCTTTTTCGGGGCGTGGATGGCTACAACGCTGAAGCAGGCTCTCAAAGAGCGAGCGCCGGCTGATGGCCACAGGCGAAGGGGTATCGGCAGGTTTGTTCCCTGGCTTCAGGGCGTTGGTGGGGTTATTCTGCTTGTCGCCGCAGGGCGGCTGATTGTCATATCTACGACCGACATTGCCCGGGATTTCAGTATCGACGACTTTATCATCGGAGCGACGCTTGTGGCGTTCGGCACCTCCGTGCCTGAACTCGCCTCAACCGTGCTGGCTAAAATCAAGGGCCACGACGAAATCGGCATTGGAACGGTTCTTGGCAGCAACATTTTCAACAGCCTCTTTATTGTTCCCATAGCGGCCATCATCAAGCCGATTAAAGTTCCTCTCCCGGAAGTCGCTCCCGCGCTTTTTTTCGGTGCCCTGTCGTTGCTGATCGCCCTTCCGCAGCGCAACACAAGGCTGGTGCGCCGCAGGCAGGGGGTGTTGCTGGTGCTGATGTACTCAGTGTATGTGATGACTCTTTTCTTTTTAAATCGGTGACGGAAATCGGCGTCGAACTGACCGGAACATCGTGTCAATTTCAGCCAGAACGCTTTATGAAC
>DRSQ01000111.1 GCA_011372505.1 Chlorobaculum parvum
CGCCATCAACGACCGCTATCCGGTCACGCCTGGACACCTTCTGGTGATTCCCAAACGGTACGTCGCCAGCTATTTTGACCTCGTGTCATCCGAACTCAAAGCGTGCAACGAGTTGCTTCACGAAGCGCGGAGCGCCATCCGTTCAACGGATTCTACCGTGACCGGCTTCAACATCGGTATCAACGACGGCTATGCCGCTGGTCAGACTATTTTCCACTGCCACATTCACCTCATTCCTCGCCGTGATGGCGACATGGAACAGCCCCAGGGCGGCGTGCGTGGCGTCATTTCTGCCAGGCAGCACTACTGAGCAGTCGGCCGGTTGAAATGGAACTTTAACGTCTTGAAAAGTGTTTTAACTCGATGTAATTGGTTGATCATAATTTTTATGAACAGACAAACGAAGCAGAACCATGGCACTCAAACTTTATGGTAAGGATCCCCTGAAGATGTTCGAAGATGTGTTCAACGAACGGTTGACGCCGTTTATTAGCTCGATGGGTTCAGTGATGGCTTCCACCTTCAAGGTGGATATCAGTGAAGATGAAAAGGCCATCTATCTCTCAGCCGATATTCCCGGTGTGAAGAAAGAGGATGTGAAGGTAAGCATTGAGGACGATGTCATTAGCATCAGTGCGGAGCGCAATCAGGAAGAGGAGGAGAAAAAGAAAAACTACCACCGCGTGGAACGCTCGTGGGGTAGCCTCTCAAGAAGCTTCACCATCGGTGACAACGTTGATAGTGACAACATCACCGCCAACTACGACAACGGTGTGTTAAAGGTCGTTGTCCCGAAAAAGGAGCCGGAAGAGAAGAAGGGTAAAGAGGTTACCGTAAACTGAGCTGCTTAAGGATCATAACTCCCCAAAGGCCTCATATCTTCGGATGTGGGGCCTTTATTGTGGCCAGGCAGGACGGCTCTGGTTGTGTCCGTCATTTTTTCACCAGAACTTTTTTGTGCTCCCTCGTCACGTAATAATCCCCCGTTATCCCGTTGTTTGATAAGAGAATCTGCCAGAGCTGGACGTTTCGGGCTCGGAACGATCCGGCAGCGCTGAGCAGGTAGTAGCGCCACATGCGGTAGAACCGTTCGTTGTAGGCGTGGCGAAGCTGCGGCCAGTGCTGCTCGAAGTTGCGGTGCCAAGCCATGAGGGTGTGGCTGTAATCGTTGCCGAAGGCGTGCCAGTCCTCAATGAGCTGCCGGCCCTCGGCGGCGCTCGTGATCTGGCGGGCCGATGGAAGCATGGAGTTGGGGAAGATGTACTTGTGCGTCCACTTGTCGGTGTGGGTTGAGGAGCGTTTGCTGCCGATGGTGTGCAGGAGGAACAGACTGTCAGGCTTGAGACAGTTGCGGGTGATCTCGAAAAAGCGCCGGTAGTTTTTGACCCCGACATGCTCGAACATGCCGATGGAGTAGATGCGGTCGAAGCTGCCGTCGAGCTGGCGATAATCGATGAGGCGCACCTCGACCGGGAGGTTGTTTCGCAGTTCGTCGGCCTTCTTTTTCTGCTCGCTCGAAACCGTGACGCCGGTGACGCTCACGCCGTAGTGTTCCGCCGCGAAGCGCGCCGCGCCGCCCCAGCCGCAGCCGATGTCGAGCACCTGCATTCCCGGCGCGAGGTTGAGTTTGTTGAAGATGAGGCGCAGTTTGTTCTCCTGCGCTTCGTCGAGGTCGCGGGCATCTTTCCAGTAGCCGCAACTGTAAAGCATCCGTTTGTCGAGCATCGCCTCGTACAGATCGTTGCCCACGTTGTAATGGACTTCGCCGACCGTGAAGGCGCGGGATGGCTTTTGCAGGTTGACGAGGAAGCCGAGCATGTTGCCGAGGATGCGGGTCGCTTGCGAGACTTTCGCGTCGAGACGGGCGCGAAGGACGCGGTAGAAGAACTGGTCGAGCGCCGGGCAGTCCCACCAGCCGTCCATGTAGGATTCGCCGATACCGAGGTGCGACTCGGTGACGACGCGCTTGTAGAAGCGGGGATCGTGGACGGTGATGTCCCATGGATTGCCGCCCCCGACGGCGATGCCCGCCGATTCGAGCAGCGCTCGCAATTTGCTTTCGTAGATGCCGCTCATAGCTTCTCCCGTCGGGTTGAGGTGGCTGTTTCGTTCGTGTGTTTATGCGGGCATCGCCGCGAGAAAGGTTTCGATTTCCGCGATCTCTTGTTCCGAAAGCGTGAGGCTGGCTGCTCCTGCCGTGCCTTCGACCTGTGCCGCAGTGCGCCCGCCGACAATTGCCGCCGTGACCGCCGGATGGCGGAGCGTCCAGGCGATGGCGACCTGGCCCGGCGAGGCGTCGCGCCGCTTGCCGATACGCCGCAGCAGTTCGACCAGTTCAAGATTGGCGGAGAGGCGCGGCTCCTGGAACTCCTTGTTGTTGCGCCGCCAGTCGTCCGCCGGAAGGTTCAGCGCCCGCTCGCGCGTCATCGCGCCGGTGAGCATTCCCGAAAGCATGGGCGAATAGACGATAACGCCGATGTCGTGCTGCTCGCACCAGGGCAGAATCTCCGTTTCAATCGCCCGCCGCAGCATCGAATAAGGTGGTTGCAGCGAGGCGATTGACGCGATTGACGCGGCTCGCTCCATCTGCCCGACATTGAAATTCGAGACGCTGATGTGCCGCACAAGCCCCTCCTCCTGAAGCCGCACCATCTCCTGCCATGCCTCCTCGATCTCGGCGTCCGGATTCGGCCAGTGAATCTGGTACAGATCGATGCGGTCGGTTCCGAGCCGTTGCAGGCTCGCCTCGCACTCCTGGCGGATCGACTCCGCGCAAAGGTTGTTGCTGATAGAGCGGTTCTCGTCCCACACAAGCCCGCACTTGGTGAAGACGAAAGGCTTTTCGTCGAGGCCCCGCAACGCTCTGCTGACCAGCTCCTCAGCGTGGCCGAGACCGTACACCGCCGCAGTGTCGATCCAGTTGACGCCAAGTTCCACGGCCTTCTCGATAGCCTCGATGGCTTCACGGTCGCTCTGCGATCCCCAGCCATAAGCCCAGTTCGCCCCACCGATAGCCCAGCAGCCGAACCCGACCGGCGTGATCTCCATATCCGTCGTTCCCAACCGTCGCTTTTCCATGAGTGTGTGGGATTTGTTGAACGAGAATGTTCAGGTTTTGCGTGTATCCGTACAACTATAAAATCTCGTTCAGTTGCCTGTTCGTTCCTGTGTGATCGAGGGGTGAAGAAAGAGCGTCTCTGTCATGAGCGCTCGCGGGGATGAGATGGCTCTGCTATGTATTTGTTTGCCGAAAGATTGCCTACCCGAACACTACTTTGGACTGCCGGATGAATTCCAGGAAACTGATGCAGGGAATCGCAACCTCATTCATGGTACAAACAGCTGGTATCTTTCGTTTCTTTGGAATGTCCGGTAGTCTTTGCTGCCTTCCCTCATTTGAGATGAGGACAGCTTGGTGGATACTTGCTATTGCGATGATAAAAATGTCGTTTTCGCCAACTCCTTTTGGATGATACGCATCACCTGAAATGCCAAGAAGACCCCTGATTCTCAGGGCCTCCTGAGCGATTGCGTTATTGACTTCAAGCTTTTCGACTCTTGCGCTCTTGAGCCAGTCTGTACATTCCGCTGTTTTGTTGGTGATTTCATCGAATGCGACACGTGGGATAACGATGTTCTTGTCAGACATTTGTTCCGCCATCCAGTTCCAAAGTCCAGGAAATTGTTTTACCGGGTAATTATCCCAGGCATGGATAATGGATGAGGCATCAAAGACCCGCATAGTAGTGTTCCAGTTGATGCAGATCCTTGATTTTGATGCTGTCGAGGTAACCGCTTGCTTTTGCCAGGGTGATTTGTTTGTTATTCAGCGCACCCAGCACTGTTCGTACGAAAGGATCGCCAAAAACATGCTTTGGCTCACGATGACGGTATTTGCGGCTTCCTCCGTCCTTTTCGGGAAAAACCTGGTTGGTGCGCCATTGCCGGTAGGCGTTGTACTCGCTTTGTGGCAAACGTCCGGTATCCATGAGGCGGCGCAGAATGACCTCGCTGCTCACCCCCCACGTTTTGCAGTAGCGATCAAGCCACGGGTCAAATTGCGATACCTCATCGGGGCGAGCGGGGTCATCAATCGTTGCGAGAAACTCATCTGGTACCAGAAGGTTTCCAGCAAAGGCATTTGCTTCCCGCTCATGCCCCTCGTGGGAGTAGAGGTCGGTTTCGTCATCGATGGAACTGCTTCGGTGCACGAGCAGGTGAGCCAGCTCATGCATAAGCGTGAAACTTTGACGTCGTTCCGAAGGCTGTTTTTTTACGACGATCACCGGACAAACCGGGTCGTAAAGGGTAAAGCCCTGAATCGGGTTCTCTTTGGGAATTTGCCACTTGCCGCTATAGCCATTGCTTCGGAAGACCAGAATCCCTTGCGCTTCAATAGCCGCACGGTAGGAATCGAAATCATTGCTGTTTCCCAGCTTCAGCCATGCACGCACTTCGCGAGCGGCGATAGATGGGGCAAGGCCATGAATATCCGGCGGGTTGAAACGCAGGCGCTCGGGTTCGTCGAGGTCTTCGATCAGGCTCAGATAAACTTTTCGCTGTTGTTCGGTGCGCTCGATCAGTTTTTTCAGTTCGGGCGTTACTTCGGGTTTTCGATTGGCCAGTGTGCGGAATTGCGGGGTATGTACTCTTGCTTCATCTACCGGGCCTTCTTCGAGAAAAAAGAGTACGCCACGGCCAAAATAGTCCGCAATCTTGCGGAGTTGGTTGAAGGTCAGGCTGCTATCACCAGTCATCAACTTTTCCATACGGCTCGCGGCAATATCGAGTCTGGACGCAAGCTCATTGGGCGTTATGCCGTAATCGGCACAGCACCAGGCAATACGCTCTGCGTTGATGGAGTGAATACGTTCCATTGAGCCGGTTGATGATTGAACGTGTGGGGATTAACAACACCTAATATACAACAATGTGCGATATGCGCCTGTTTCCATTGGGACTGCTTTTTTATGTCAAATGGCAACGCAAGATCGAACGGTTGTCTCCCGAAAGCGTTCGGGATGGTGCTCCCAGGCGACGACGTTGCTAAAACATCCCCATAAAACCACAAAACCCGCCGGAGTGGTGGGTTTTGCTTTTGGTATCTGTTTTGACGATCAGCAGTTGCGGACGGTGTCGGAGGTTCTGTCCTTGATGGTGGACTCGTCGAATTCGTCCCAGTTGTGTTCGTCGTGCTCGCGCTGGTAGCCGGCTTCCTTGAGGCCAAAGCTCATGTCGGCGACCATTTCGGGCCTCAGCTCCTTCAGGTTCTTCACCTCTTCCTGCGTCAGGATTCTGGACTGGTCGAAGCCGAGATCGACCTCGATCTTGCGGTTCTTGGTTTTGACGCGGTCGATGTCGTAGAAACGCTTGGTAAGCGTGGTCTGCGCAAAGGCCTTCAGGCAGCCGAGCATATACTTGCGTACATACGGGTCCTTGATCCAGGGGTAGCTGAAGAAGGTCTTACGGGCGTAGAAACGTCCGTAAGATTTGAGCACACCCTTGAGCACATCTTCGCGCTCCATGTTGTCGGGCTTGATGATCGGCGAAACGAAGTTGTAGCGCGAGTAGTCACGCACTTCGACGCGGTCGCCAAGCTCCTTGAAGAGGTCAGAGAAGGGCCACGGGGTGTAGATGGTCCAGTTGGCCATGTCGGGATCCCAGTCCTTGCAGAGCTGGTAGGTCTCCTCAATGGTCTCCGGAGTTTCGTGTTCGAGACCCATCACGAACTGCGCTTCGGCCACGATGCCGTTCTTCTGGAGCAGCTTGATGGCGTACTTGTTCTCGTCGATGGTGGTCTCTTTTCGGAAACGGTTCAGGTTCATCTGGCTGGCAGCCTCGGTGCCGAGCGAGACGTGCACCAAACCGGCCTTGCGATAGAACGGCAGGAGATCCTCGTCACGCATGATGTCGGTCACGCGGGTGTTGATGCCCCAGTGGACGTCGAGGTTGCGGTCGATCAGCTCCTGGCAGAGCGAAACAAACTTTTGCTTGTTGATGGTCGGTTCCTCGTCGGCGAGGATGAAGAAGCCCACCTTGTACTTTTTGACCAGAATCTCAATCTCATCGACAAAGTGCTTCGGGCTGCGGGCGCGGTAGCGGCGCCAGAACTGCCACTGCGAGCAGAAGGTGCAAGTGAAGGGGCAGCCTCGTGCAAAGTTCGGAACGGCCAGACGGCAGTTCAGAGGGGTGTAAATATACTGATCCCAGTCGTAGAGGCTCCAGTCCGGAGTGAGGGTGTCAAGATCATCGATAACCGGGTGGGCCGCTGTTGCAAACACCTTGCCATCGTCGTCGAGGTAGGCGATACCGGTGATTTCGCCGCGATCCTCTTTGTCGGTGCCAGCGGCGATCGACTTCATGAGGTTCACCGCTACTTCTTCGCCTTCGCCGCGGATGACGTAATCGGTCTCCGGAGCTTCGGTGAGCACCTGTGGGTACATGAAGGTGGAGTGAATGCCGCCCATGATGGTGCGGATCTTCTTGTCAACCTTCTTGGCGGTTTTCATGATGTCCTGCGCCTTGAAGATCGACGGGGTGATATTGGTGGTCATCACCACATCCGGTTTGTTCTTGCGGATGATCTCTTCAATCGTCTCGTCCGGCAGGTCTTCGGCCATTGCATCCACGAATTTCACCTGACTGAAGCCAGCCTGCTTCAGGGCACCGCCGATATAGGCAACCCAGCTTGGCGTCCAGTTGCCTGCAATTTCGGCACCGCCTGAGTGATAATTCGGCTGAATCATCAGAATCTTCATCTGTCTCCACCCTCCGGATAGGTTGTTGTGTACAAATTCGGTTTCACCGCCGTGCGGTTACTTGCTTGTTGTGTAACGGGTTGCACGCTGTAAAAAATTTCTTGAACGGTTAATTTACAACTTATTCCCTAAAAATCCTGAGCCTGATTCCCTGACGAGCCGCATGGCGCGCCTGTTTACGGCTCTTTTGCGACGCATTTGTCATCCTTCCCGTCTCGGCATTCAGCGGCGATCCACCTGCATCAGCATGGTGTGGTAGAAGCCGAAGCTGATCTTCTGGCGGTTGACGATTTTAAGGCCCAGTTCCGATAGCACCCGCTGCATCTCGTCGTCCTTGATCATCTGGATGGTGGTGCGGCGCTCTTTTTTCGGGAAGAAGCCGCCGATCCAGTGCTGGAAGGCGAGGATGTTGTTGAACGGCGCGTAGGTGAAAATCATCGGCCCTTTGGTGAGGCCCGCAAGATTTTTGAATGCGTGGGCGAATCCTTCCGCCGGGTAGTGGATGAGTACGTCAAAGCAGACGACGGCGTCGAACGTGCCCGAAACCGATTCGATGGAGCTGACCTCGAACTCGACGTTGCCCGCCACCCCCTCTTTCTGCGCATCTTCGCGAGTCTTGTTGACCATCTGCTCGGCGATGTCGGCGGCCTTGACGCGGTAGCCGTTTTTGGCGAGGCGGATGGTGAAAAGACCGGTGCCGCAGCCTGCGTCGAGAATCTTCGAGCCTTTGGGAAGACTGGTTTTCTGGAGCCATTCAAACGCCTTGTCCATCATGACCGCATGGCCTTGCCTCACGGTGGAGCGGACGGTGGAGAGCTTGTCGTCGCCATAGATCGATGCCCAGCGCTGGAAGCCCTGGCCATTGAAATAGGACTGAAGCATCTTTTTGTGTTCCTCGACGTTGAATGATGGGCTGCTCATGGTACTTTATCGTGGTTGATGTTGGTTGTCGCCTGCTCCCGGTCAAATCTCCGGAGTGTGGGCGCCTTCGATTCTGGTTTCAAGCTCTTCGTACAGCTCCTGCAACTGTTCGATGGTGCCTTCGTCGGTCTCCCAGAAGCCGCGCGAATTGGCTTCGAGCAGCCGCCGCGTCATCGACATGGTGGCGTTGGGGTTGAGCGCCGAGATGCGCTCCAGCATGTCGCGGTCTTGCAGGAAGGTCTCCGTGAACTGCTGATAGGTCCAGTTTTTGACTGCCGAGGCGGTTGCGCTCCACCCGTAGGTGTTGGTCAGGTGCGCCTCGATCTCCCGAACTCCTTCATAGCCATGTTCGATCATGGCCTCGTACCACTTTGGGTTCAGGAGTTTGGTGCGGGCTTCCAGCGCGACCATCTTCTCCAGCGAGCGGATTTTCTGGCCTTTGCCGAATCCGCCAGTGTCGCCGACCATGACCTTCGGCTTTGCGCCGCCGAGCACTTCGACCGATTTTGAGACGCCGCCAAGATACTCATAATAGTGGTCAATATCCGACAGCCCGATCTCGAAACTGTCGATATTCTGGAAGGTCAATGTAACATTTTTCAGCGCGGAACGGAGAATTTCCGGACTTTCCCGCCAGTCGCCCTCCGGCGAGAAGGCGAAGCTCTTGCGGTTGACGAAGGCGTCAGCGAGCTGCTGTTCCTCTTCCCAGGTGCTGCTTTCGATCAGGTGGTTGACGTTCGAGCCGTAGCTGCCGGGAGCGTTGGAGTAGATTCTGCCCGTGGCCTCCTCCTCTGTGATGCCAAGTTCGGCAGCCTGTTGGCGGACGTGCTTGCGGACGAAGTTCATCGACTCCGGTTCGTCCGCCGCCGCCGCCAGCCGCACGGCTCGGTCGAGCAGGCGCACCTGGTGGGAGAGCAGGTCGCGGAAGATGCCGCTGACCGTGACGACGATGTCGATGCGCGGGCGTCCGATCTTGTCGAGCGGGATCAGCTCGACGTCGCCGATCTTGCCGAGCTCGTCGGTTTTCGTCCGCGCTCCCAGCAGCGCAAGCGCCTGCGCTACCCCTTCGCCGTCGCTCTTCAGGTTGTCGGTGCCCCAGAGGATCAGCGCGATGGATTCCGGCAGCTCGCCCGATTCGCGGCGGTACTGCTCCAGCAGCGTCTCTGCCGAGCGCTCGCCCTGCTTGCGAGCGAAGGGGGTTGGGATGCTGTACGGGTCGAGGCTGTGGATGTTGCGCCCGGTCGGCACGATGGCGGGATTGCGTACCAGGTCGTTGCCCGGCGAGGGCGGAATGTACGCTCCGCTGAGCGCTTGCGTGACCGCTTCGATTTCGCGGTTCTCCAGCATGGAGGCGATCAGGCCGTTCAGGAAGTGCCAGGGCTTGTCGATCTGGCGCGGCTTGAGGCCTGCCGCCTTGTGCAGGTAGGCGCTCGCTTCGTCCATGCGGACGGCAAGCGTACCGTCGAGCATCGTGGCGATGCTGACGCCGGAGGGCAGCGTCTCCGGCAGTTTGCCGATGAAGCGCCTGACCGCTTCGTGGCAGATCGCGGTTACTTTTTGCCACGCTTCGCGCAGCTCCATCTTCTCTTCGTGCCGCTCGGCAAGCTCGTCATAGTCGAGGCGCAGGCCCGCGCAGATGAGTTCGGGCAGGGAGCGGTTGTCGAGTTCGGGCCGCGCGTGGCTGACCAGCAGCGCGAGGTTGTCCGCGAGGCTTTCGGCTGACGGGGCCTGGCCGAGCACGTGCAGGCCGAGCGGAATCATCCGTTCTTCGATCAGGTACAGCTCGTTGTTGAGCCAGGTGACGTACTCCTCGTCGCCCATCGCTTCGTCCGCCCGGTCGAGGTCGAGCGTTGTGGCCAGCTCTCGAATCTCATCCAGCGCCTCCGCCGACGGACGGCTGCGCCATACGCTGAGCAGTTCGCGGAGCTGGCGCATTCCTTTGTAGAGTCCGGCGTGTTCGAGCGGCGGGGCCATGTAGCTCACCAGTGTCGCGAAGCCGCGCCGCTTGGCTATCGCTGCTTCGCTCGGATTGTTGACGCAGTAGCTGTAGAAGTGGGGCAGTGCGCCGATGAGCCGCTTCGGCCAGCATTGCTGTGAGAGGCCTACCTGTTTGCCCGGCATGAACTCCAGCGCTCCATGCGTGCCGAAGTGCAGCAATGCGTCCGCGCTGAACTCGCGGTCAAGCCACGAGTAGAACGCTGCGAAGGCATGATTTGGCGCGGCGTCTTTCGCCATGAGCAGGCGCATCGGGTCGCGCTCGTAGCCGAACGATGGCTGCTGGCCGACGAACAGCTGGCCGAACATCGCGCCGAGGATGTGGAAGCGGCTGCCGTCGTTGAGCAGCTCGCCGGGCGCGTCGCCCCAGAACGGTTCGATCCGTTCGTAAGCTGGGAACGCCTTCCGATACTGCTCGACCGGGTAGTGCGCCGCTACGTTGCCGTCGGTGCCGAACACCAGCCGGTTGCCTTCGAGCAGCTTGTCGCGCAACGCATCGACCGACTCCGGCAGCTCGATGGCGTATCCGTCATCCTTCAGCTTTTTCATCAATCGCAGCAAGCTCTCGAACACATCGAGAAACGCCGCCGTGCCTGCGTTGCCGAGGTTCGGCGGGAAGTTGAAGAGCACGATGGCAAGCTTTTTGTCCGCGTTCGATTTTTTGCGCAGTCGCACCATCCTCGTGATCCGGTCGGCCAGGGCGCGGGTTTCGGTTTCGAGCGGCAGGGTGCGGTCGCTGCCCTCTTCAAGTCCGGCGAAGACGTGTGGCTCGATGGCTCCGTCAAGCTCCGGCACGGCCACGCTCAGCGCGGTCTGCAACGGTGTGAGGCCGAGGTTGTTCTCCCGCCAGTGGCTGATCGGCTGGAAGGCGAGCGGAATGAGGTTGAAGCAGGGCACGCCGATCTTTTTCAGAATGCCGACCGCCTCCGTCGAGCGGGTCTCCGCCGGGCCGCCCACGAGCGAGAAGCCGGTGGCGTTGACGATGAGGTCGATGGGCAGCGACTCCGAACTTGATGGATCGAAAAAGCCTTCGAGCGCGGGGCGGAAGTCGAGGCCGCCGCTGTAGGCGATGCAGCACTGCACGTCGCGCGACTCCAGCTCGCGGAGCAGATTGACGACATGCAGCATGTTTTCGGAGAGCAGCGTTGCCCGCATGACGAGGATCGCCACCCGGCCCTTGCCCTTGCCGGGCCGGGTCGTGCGTTGCCACTCCCGAAGCTCGGAGGTTGTCGCAAAGGGCTTCTGCGCGTCGGGGTGGTAGAGCGCCGTGTCGGGGTAGAAGATCGGGTCGCTCTGCGGCAGCAAGCCTCGGTAGCCCGGCACGTAGCGATCCACCAGCAGACAGAGGAAGCGCTTCATGTTTTCCTTCGAGCCGTTCAGCCAGAACTGGTGTGCCGAAATGAAGGTGTGAATATCCTTTGCCTTGCCGGGCAGGTGCTTCATCAACTTGCCGACGTTGCGCACCAGCGTGAGCTGCCGTTGGCTTTCGCCGTTGCCGTCGTGCGACGGCTTGAGCTTCGATGCAAGCTGTTTGAAGATGCCTTGCGGTTTGTCTCCATCAGCCGGTTTTTGCAAGCTGAACTTGCCGACGCGCGTCTGGTTGATGAGCGCCGGATTGCTCGTAATCATGCAGACCGGACAAGCGGCGGTTTCGAGCAGCTCTTCGAGCGGGCGTACAATCTCTTCGCTGAAGAGCATCGAGCCGAAGATGAAATCGGCAGCGGGGATTTCCCGTTCAAGCTTCTCCCACGTCTTCTGGTCGTGATTCATGCCGAGGTTGAACATCGAGACATCGAGATCGATGCCGAACTTACGATTCAATTCGGCTGTTGCCGACTTGAGCACGCTGTTGTTGGTCGGCTCCATGGTGATGAACAGAAATCGCATAGATCAAATCCCGTTACCCTGCTTTAGATAAGGTCTTTCCCGAAAACCCTTTTTGGCCATATGGCCCGTCAGTCCGCAATTGGTTTGACGGCTAGAAAAGGAGTTACGGCGGCTCGTGGCCGATGCTGTTTCGCCCGGTGAGCGAAGCATCGGCAGGGGCTGCCAATTTGGCGAAGCGCGGGCGCTCCGCCCTGTTTCGGGGCTAATTCAGCAGGACTGGATTCTGTTCGAGAAGGTTGCAGGGACGAGGGAGCCGGCGGCTGCCGTTGAGGTAGTGAGAGGCATTGTCTTTGCCGGACCGGCAATGCCGGGCAAGGAGCGGCACTGGATGGATCATCGCATGGCTGGCTGTCCCGTGCAGGGATGCCGCTGCTGTATCGCGCGGGAAGAGCAACGAGCTGGAGAGAACTCTCAGTTCGCGGCGCAGGCCGTTATGCAGCGAACTATGAAAGGCAATAGAGTCGCGGTCGCGGCTTTTCGATTTGGTGCTGGATGAAGAGACCTTGAGCATGAAGCCGTAGCCGATCACCGAGATTGCAAAAAACAGCGCAATCTCGAAGATGCGGAGCATGTTTCTGCCAATGGTCTGCTTGCGAATATGCATAGACTGATGGTAAGGCGTCGCTGATTTCTTTAGGCCATCGCTAAGCTCGGGATTTTATGAACGGCGTTTAGTGCGCGTACTGAATGCGCCACCTGAGTGACGAATTATGATCGTCGAGCATTTGCATTTGTGCTGTATATGCCTGGCATTATATCACCGGATGGAATGAAAACGGACTCTGAGTATGGTCGTGCGGGTAATGCTTTCTGTCGATAGTGTGATACAGCTCTTTAATATATCAAACGGGAAAATAAAAAAGCAAACCAGTAAGAGGCTCGCGAGCGGTGCAGGCCGGGTGATCGACGGGGTTTGACGTAAAAGTGAGGCGAGATGATGGCGAAAGGCAAAAAAAAGAGGGGTGCTGTTTCCAGGCCCCTCTTTTTTTTATCCATGCTTTTGCGATCAGACCTCGATGCCTTCGAGGCGATCCTCCAGATCGGAGTAAATCTCCTGAAGCTTCTCGATGGTATCGGGATCGGCTGACCACATGCCGCGGCCGCTCGCTTCGAGCATCCTGCCGACGATGTTCTTGAAGGCTTTCGGGTTGAGCTTCATGAGTTTGTCGCGCATCGCCGGGTCGAAGGCGTAGGTTTCGGCGGCCTCTTTATAGACCCAGTCGTCCACGCCCTTGGTGACGGCGTCCCAGCCGAGCATGTAGGTGAAGCGGTTGCTGATCTCGGTTGCGCCGCTGTGGCCCTGGTTGAGCATGCCCTCGAACCATTTCGGGTTGAGCAGCTTGGTGCGGAACTCGACTTTCAGCGCCTTGTCGGCGTCGTCAACCTTGATGTCTGCTGTGTAGGTCTCGACATAGTTCAGCTTGACGTTATCGCCTTTCGGGTTGCGACGGCGGGCCGAGAGCTGAAGAGCGCCCGACGAGGAGAAGTAGCGGTCGATGTCGGAGATACCGTACTCCGCCGAGTCCACCTGCTGCACGACGCGATCCACCGTGCCGAGCAGGTTTTTTAGGATGTCGCCCTGATCGTCGCCGTAGCGGTTGCCGCCGTAGGCGAAGCCGGTGCGCTTGACGAACATGTTGTCGAGATCCTCTTCCGACTCCCATGCCGAGTCCTCGACCAGCTCCTCGACCTGTGAGCCGTAGGTGCCGGGGGCCTGGGTGAAGAGGCGAGAGGTTGCGCTTTCGAAGTCCTTGCCCTGAGCCATGGCCTCGTCCACATGTTTTTTGATGTTGTTCATCTCGGCGGGCTCGATTGCCTTGGCGGCGTCCTTGATGAGCTTGTCGAGGTGATCGACAAGCACGCCGAAGGTGTCGCGGAAGATCGAGCTGATCTGGATCAGTACATCAATTCTCGGGCGTCCGAGCTTTTCGAGTGGCACGAGGCGGTAGTGGCTGATCTTGTTCTGCGCGTCGTAGGCCGGTTCAGCGCCGACCAGCGCGATGATGACCGCCACGGCTTCACCCTTGCTCTTGATGGTGTCCAGACCCCAGAGCACTTGGGCGATGGTTTCGGGATACTCGCCGCCGTTCTCCTCCATGTGCTTCTGGATGATGGTGTCGGCGATCTGCTTGCCGCGCTTGAATGCCAGCTCCGACGGAATCCTCCACGGGTCGATGGCGTGCATGTTGCGGCCAGTCGGCAGCACCGAAGCGCCGTCGCGCACTAGATCGCCGCCGGGGCCGGAGGGCAGGTACTCGCCGTTCAGGGCGCGCAGGAAGCTTTGCATCTCATGGCTGTTGTCCTGAAGGCCCTGCTTGAGGGCCGCGCCTTCCTGCAAGGCGGAGTTGATTGCGGCGGCCATCTCTTCGTTGGCCCTTGCGCCGCCGGTCAGGACGCTGAAGACGTTCCCGGCATTCGAGTTGCTGAAGATGGTCTGCTCGATGAAATCCTTGGTGATGTCATCGACCTTTTCCCTGACCTTGAGTGCCTTTTGGTCGCCTTTGCGGGCTCTGGTGGCCAGCGCTGCATAGTCGCCCCAAGTCTCGCTTTCACCGATGGCCTGCATGATGACCGAGGGGAGCGAACGTTCATTACCGCGAACCTTCAGATACTCGGAGATTGTGGTGACTTGCGTTTCAAGCTCGGGAGTTTCGCCGAACACGTGTAGGGCGTTCGAGATAAGCTTGGTTTCAAGTTCGAGCAGGTAGA
>DRSQ01000112.1 GCA_011372505.1 Chlorobaculum parvum
CCGCCGTGTGGGCTTGCTATATTTAAGCTGTTAGGTTATTTTGCCGTCACGTTATGATAACGTATTTCGTCCTCAGAAAGTTACATATTTTCAGCTCTCCGGCATAGAAATCGATGCGGGACGAATGCGCCGTTTTTCCATGACCGGCAGACAGACAACAGTATGCGAACAGGCAAAACCAGCGGTAAGATTTTTATGAACTACAGCTACAACGGACAGACAGTACTTCACGATGCAGACAAGCCGCTGTCGCTCCCGAACGCCTACGACTACTGCCGCCAGATCGCCAAACACCACGCCAAGACCTTTTACCTCGCCACGAAGTTTCTGCCCAAACGCCAGCAGAATCCGATCTTCGCCATGTATGCGCTGTTGCGCACGGTGGATGATCTGGTCGATCTGGCCGAGGACAAGCTGAGCAACGGCCAGCTCACGCGCGAGGAGCTCAACGATTCGATTGAGGATTGGAAGACGCGCCTCCGCGCCTGCTACGACGGCAAGCCGAGCAACGACCCGATTTTGATGGCGTGGCAGGAGACGTTGCGCCACTACAGGATTCCCATCGAACTGCCGCTCGACCTGATCGACGGCGTGGCGATGGACATCGATTTCCAGACCTTCGAGACCTTCGACGAGCTGTACATCTATTGCTACAAGGTCGCCTCGGTGGTGGGACTGATGACGGTCGAAATCTTCGGCTATAAAGAGAAAGCCGCGCTCCAGCACGCCATCGACCTCGGCATCGCCATGCAGCTCACCAACATCCTGCGCGACATCGGCGAAGACATCGACCGCCAGCGCATCTACCTGCCGCTCGAAGATTTACGCCGCTTCAACTACAGCCGCGAAGAGTTCATGAGCCGCACCATGAACGACAAATTCATCGCGCTGATGAAATTCGAAATCGAGCACGCCCGCAACTATTACGCCTCCGCCGACCTCGGCATTCCGATGCTCGAAAAGAACAGCCGCCTGGCGGTTGGCATCAGCAGCCGCAACTACAGCGACATCCTCAAGGCGATCGAAGAGAACAACTACGACGTCTTCACCCAGCGCGCCTACCGCTCGCTCTACCAGAAACTGAGCACCCTGCCGTCGATCTGGATCAAAACCATGATCACGGCCTGAGCCTGCAATCCTTCGCAATTTTTTTACCACTTCAGACCACGAGTATGTCCAACGCACCAGAACAGAAGCCGAAACAAAAGAACAAGCAGAACGACACGTCACCCGCAGTTTCGCTCAACGACCAGATACAGCGCCGACTCGACGAACGCACCCACCTCGCCGAATCGGGCATCGATCCCTATCCCTACCAGTTCGACGTCACCGCATCCTCGAAAGGGATCATCGAGCGCTTCGATGAGGAAAATCCGGAGAATGTGTCAGTTGCCGGACGCATTATGGCGATCCGCAAGATGGGCAAGGCGTCGTTCTTCCACATCCAGGATTCTGCCGGACGCATCCAGATTTACCTCAAGCGCGACGAGGTTGGCGTCGAAGCGTACAACACCTTCAAGCTGCTCGACATCGGTGACATCGTCGGCATCAAGGGCTTCAGCTTCAAGACCCGCACGGGTGAAATTTCCGTGCATGCCAAGGAGTTCGAGCTGCTCTCGAAATCGCTCCGCCCGATTCCGATTGCCAAGGAAAAAGAGGCGGATGGCGAGAAGGTCGTGTACGACGCCTTCGCCGACCGCGAGCTGCGCTACCGCCAGCGCTACGTCGATCTGATCGTCAACCCGGAGGTGCGCGACACCTTTATCAAGCGTACGAAAATCGTCGCCCTGATGCGCAACTACTTCGCCTCGAACGGCTGGCTTGAAGTGGAAACGCCGATCCTCCAACCGATCTACGGCGGCGCGGCGGCCCGTCCATTCACGACGCACCACAACGCGCTCGACATGCAGCTCTACCTGCGCATCGCCAACGAGCTCTACCTCAAGCGCCTCATCGTCGGCGGCTTCGACGGCATCTTCGAGTTCGCCAAGGACTTCCGCAACGAGGGCATCGATCGCTTCCACAACCCCGAATTCACCCAGGTCGAGCTGTACGTTGCCTACAAGGATTACATCTGGATGATGGAGCTGGTCGAAGATTTACTGCACAAAGCGTGCGTGGAAGTGAACGGCAAGGACTCGACCGAATTCCTCAGCAACGAAATCAGCCTCAAGCCCCCCTTCCGCCGCCTCACCATCGCCGGCTCCATCAAAGAGTACACCGGCATGGAGATTCGCGACAAATCGGAAGAAGAGCTCCGCGACATCGCGAAGGATTTGGGACTCGAACTCGACCCCAAGATCAGCAGCGGCAAGATCATCGATGAAATCTTCGGCGAGTTCGTCGAGCCGAAGCTTATTCAGCCAACCTTCATCACCGACTACCCGGAGGAGATGTCCCCGCTCGCCAAGAAGCACCGCTCGGAACCGGGCCTCGTCGAGCGCTTCGAGCTGATCGTCGGCGGCAAGGAGGTGTGCAACAGCTTCTCCGAGCTGAACGACCCGGTCATCCAGCGCGAACGCCTCGAAGAGCAGGCCCGCCTCCGCGCACGCGGCGACGACGAAGCGATGATCGTCGACGAAGACTTCCTCCGCGCACTCGAATACGGAATGCCCCCCTGCGCCGGCCTCGGCATCGGCATCGACCGCATGGTCATGCTGCTGACCGGTGAAGACTCCATTCGCGACGTCATCTTCTTCCCCCACATGAAGCCTGAGTGAAGCGAGAATTGACGGATTGAAATGTAAAAGCCCCGGCGCTGATGAGGTACCG
>DRSQ01000113.1 GCA_011372505.1 Chlorobaculum parvum
CCTGAGGGTAAATACCCCGCCGCTTGCGGCGTAAAATAGCGATTGATGAGCGAGTATCTTCATAAGAGTCATAATGTTACCGTGCTGATGTACCATATGGTGTTTCCAGCAAAATACAGAAAAGTCATATTTGATGGTGAGGTTGACGGGGAGCTGAAAGCGGTATTCTTATATATAGAAAAGCGTTATCAGATGAATTTTCTTGAAATTGGCAGTGATAAAGATCATGTGCATTTTCTGATTCAGTCAGTTCCGACATACAGTGTGACGAAAATTGTGACGATAATAAAGAGTATTTCAGCGCGAGAAGTGTTTCGACGTTGTCCGCAGGTGAAAAAACAAATTTGGGGTGGTGAACTGTGGACGGATGGCTATTATGCAAGCACGGTGAGCAAACATGGTAATGAGGAAGTAATAAGCAAATATGTGAAAGAGCAGGGGAGTGAATATCAGAAAATATACAGTAATTATCAATTATCTCTGTTCTGACATGGAGAGATCTTCAATACCCCGCTGCTTGCGGCGGGGTTCTTCATTCTCTTACTCCAGCCCTTTCAGCTTGCGAGCTGCTGCCATCGGGTCGTCGGCGCGGAAGAATGCAGTGCCTGCGATCAGTGAGTCGGCTCCAGCTTCAGCCACCTGTGCGGCGTTCTCTTCGGTAATGCCGCCATCAACGGCAATCACCAGGTCAGGGTTCATCTCCATGCGCATGGCGTCGAGATTGGCGATCTTGGCGATTGAGCCCGGGATGAACTTTTGTCCGCCGAAACCGGGGTTGACTGACATCAGCAATACCATATCGAGATCGGCGAGCACCGGTTCGAGCAGCGAGACGGGGGTGGCTGGGTTGATCGACACGCCGGCCTTTACGCCGAGGCTTTTGATGAACTGGATGGTGCGGTGCAGGTGCGGGCAGGCTTCGAGGTGTACCGTGATATGGTCGGAACCGGCCTTGGCAAAATCCTCGATATACTTGTCGGGATCGACAATCATCAGGTGCGTGTCGATGACCAGGTTGGTGCACTGTTTGATGGCCTTGACGATGAACGGGCCGAACGTAATATTGGGCACAAAGACGCCATCCATGACATCGCAGTGCATCCAGTTGGCACCGGCTTTTTCAGCCAGTTCGGCCGAGGCTTTCAGGTTCGTGAAATCTGCGGAAAGAATCGATGGGGCCAGCAGTGTGGTTTTTCCGGGCATAGGGTCAGATGGTTAAGCGTGAGTAAAATTCGGTTAAAAAGCTTCTCCGATTCCGAAGTTGAAGGTGAAATCGCTCAGTTGCATATGCGATATTCGCCAGGGCCTCGGGTTTGACGGATCATGGATTTTCCAGGCAAAGTCGAACCTGAATGGGCCGATGGGCGAGCCGAGCCGCAATCCGGCACCCCAGTCCCAAGCGAAGTCGCGGCCGATCGACTTGAGTGTGAGGGCGTACGGGCCCTTCCTTTCCCAGATGTTGCCTGCGTCGGTGAACAGGGTGATGCCTGAAGGCTGCCCGAACAGCTTGAAGAGCTTCATGCGGTATTCGAAGCCGAGTTCGGTCTTGATGTCCGCGCCGAAATTCGAGGTGGCGTCGCTCTGGCAACTGCCAGGCCCGAGCGTGCCGAACAGCCAGCCCCGCATGCTGTTCGAGCCGCCGGCGTAGAACCTGTGATCTTCGGGGGTGTCGTCAGCCTTGCCGTAAGGAGTCATCCAGCCGAGGGCGAGCCGCGCAGCGATCTGTCGGTCTGGTGACAGGTCTTTGGTGATGGCAACCTGCGTATCGAGCTTGAGGTACTGGTTGTAGCCGGTGCCAAAAATCTGCGGATCAGAGTCGGTGAAGCCGTTGTGACTGCTCGTGTCGATGTACTTGTCGATCAGCCACAGAAGGCCGCCCGACTCTTCGGCGATCACCGAAAGGTTCCAGGTCGCTTTTTTTCGGTACGATGCGTCGTGACGGTTCGAGTAGTTGTACTGAACCCTGAAGGTCTGGTTTAGCCTTGTCTGAAGCAGACTGTCGAGACTCCGGTTCACTGCAACAGCGTCAGTTGGGTCGATGTTGATGCGTTCGGCCAGGTCGGTTTTGAAGAGTTGCTCGAAGCCGCGAAGCGAATCCTTGCTGACGATTTCGAGCTCGAAGAAATCAAAATTGAGCCTTGAATTTTTTGTCGGCTGGCTGCTGTAGGTTCCTCTGATCAGCTCTCTCCGGCTTTTGAGTAGTATCGGGAGTTGCGACTGCGAGTACTCCAGCGTACCCGAGTAGTACGAGCCATGCCGGTCGATTTTGGGGATCACAAGGTTCGTCTTGACGCTGAACTCGTAGGGGGTCACCTTGTCGTACTGATCAGACGTAAGGTTGGACAGATAGCTGGTGGAGGCCGAGAGCTGCGAACCGTAGTTTGTCGAAATCCTGAATTGCTGGCCTGCTCCGAACAGGTTCCGGTTTTCGTAAGCGATTGCTCCGCCGACGAACAGCGCGCCGTAACGATTGTCCACCAGCAGCTTCGGTTCGATCAGGTGTTTCGGGGCCGGTTCAAGCCGGACGGTCATGGGAATCGCATCCGCCTGCACGGTGTTTCGCTCTACAGAAATTGAGGAGAACAGGTTTGTTGTCCCGAAATTCTCCAGCGTGCGCTGTTCGAGTGACTGACTGGTCAGCTTGCCCTGTTCCCAAGCGATGGCTGCCGGAAAAATGTCGGGAGAAAATTTCTGATCTCCGTAAACGGTAACCGAAACGTTGTCCCTGACGAACGTACGAGTTGCGGTTTTTTTTTGCTTGAGCGGATCGTTGACGATGACCTTGGTTGGTCCATACGCGTACCGTTCGGGCAGGCTCATTACAAAGTGAACGCCTGCGTTCAGTCCGAGGGTGTCGACCGTGATGTGAATGCTGTCGGGATTGAAAAAGGTGTAGCCGTAATCCCTGAAAAAGTCGAGCGACCGGTCGCGCTCTTCGATGAGCGTTTCAACCGAGAATATCCGTTGTGGCTTGAGTCGGCTTCGCCTGAAATAGCGTTTTTGCAGATCTTCCGGTACCGATTCGAGGCCGGAATAGCGGATCGAGTCGATGCGGGTTGGTTGGTTTTCCCTGATGCGGATATCGATCTTTACATCGCCCTTTTTGTTCCGGACCAGGCTCGTATCGACATCGGCGAAAAAGTAGCCTTTGTAGGTGTAGAGTTTTTTGATGAGGGTAATGTCCTTTTTAAACTCTTCGGGCTTGAATGGGCGGGGAGCGCCGCTGAAAAGCCCTGTTCCGAGAAAGGAATCCCGGGTCGAGGTGGACATGATTTCCCTGATCTCTTCAGTCGAGAGAACCTTGTTCCCTTTTATATTGATGCTTTTGACGGCGGGAAGCGAGGCAAGCTGTTGCTCGCGTGCAGCATCATCGTTCTCTGCCAACAGTATGCCCGGCATGAGGAGCAGTAGCAAGAGTAGTGCTACCGGCCACGCTTTCAAATGGGGGATGAATCGTCTAAAAAAAAAACATCGCTCTTTTGCCTCCCTCAGCTTAGCGGTTCTTCGTCGCTGTAACCAAAATCTTCATCGGTAGGGTAATCGGGCCAGATTTCTTCGAGGCTTTCGTACAGTTCATCGCTTTCCGGTAGATCCTCAATATTTTCGATGACCTGCTGCGGAGCGCCGGTTCTGTTGGCGTAATCGATCAGCTCATCTTTGGTGACCGGCCAGGGAGCATCGGCGATATATCGGGCAAGATCAAGATTCCAGTACATACTTGTCGCTAAGTATTTGTGATTTTGTGATGAGGTTAAGAATTTCCCGCTGTGCGTCTGCCGGTTAGTGTCGGAAGAGGTGTCGCGGTCAGGATGATACCCAAAAAACTGACGTTGCTGAACGGCATGATTTTGTAGCCTTTGGCACAGTTGCAATCCTTTATCAGAGAAGGCATTCGGTGCGAGGTTTGTTGCCGTAAAACAGGTTGGCTCCGATTAAGCTCACGAAATATAAAAAAAGATTTTTGTAAACATCAAAGGCTAATGGGCCTCCAGCCAGTTTTTTCCCACGCCAGTTTCCACCTCTATCGGAACGGTGCTTACACCGCATTTTGAAGCCGCATCGACCATGCACTTTTCAACCAGCTTTGTCAGCTTTGCCTCTTCGTCCGGCGGCGTCTCGAAGAGCAGTTCATCATGCACCTGCAAGAGCATCACCGAATGGAAGTTTCCGGCTTGCAGCTCACGGCTGATCGAGCACATGGCGTATTTGATGATGTCTGCTGCCGTGCCCTGGATCGGCGTGTTCATCGTAACGCGCTCGGCGGCTTTGCGGATGTTGCCGTTGCGGTTGTTCAGGTCGGGTACGTAGCGGCGGCGGCCCATGAGCGTGGTGACGTAGCCGTGTTCGCGCGCCTCTTCGACAGTGATTTGAAGCGTGGAGAACATGCCGGGATATTTGGACATGTAGGTGTCGATGATCTCCTTGGCCTCCTTCTGCGGAATGCCGAGGCGCTGTGAGAGACCGAAGGGCTGGATGCCGTAGAGCACGCCGAAGTTGACCTCCTTGGCCTTGCGGCGCATGTCCGAAGTCACCTCTTCGGTGTCGAAGATGACCCGTGCGGTGGCGGCGTGGATGTCCTCGTGGTTGCGGAATGCTTCGATCAGCTTGTCGTCGCCCGAGAGTTCGGCGGCGACGCGCAGCTCGATCTGCGAGTAGTCCGCCGAGAGCAGCAGGTTCTCCGGATTCGATGGAATGAAGGCGCGGCGAATCTCCTTGCCGAGATCGGTGCGGATCGGAATGTTCTGCAAATTCGGGTTTGACGACGATAGCCGTCCGGTGGCCGTGATCGACTGGTTGAACGAGGTGTGCAGCTTGCCGGTCGCCGGATGGAGCAACTTCGGCAAAGCCTCGATGTAGGTACCTTTGAGCTTCTGAAGGCTCCGGTATTCGAGCACCTCGGCGGCGATCGGGTGCAGCGGGGCGAGGTCTTCGAGCACCTGTACGTTGGTCGAGTAGCCGGTTTTTGTCGCTTTTTTTGCAGGAAGCTCCAGCACCTCGAACAGGATGTGACCGAGCTGCTTCGGCGAGTCGATGTTGAAGATTTTACCCGCGGCAGCATGGATGCTTTCGGTCAGCTTGCCTAGCTCCTCGTTGACCTTGACGGCGAGCCTGGCGAGGTGCTCCGTGTCGATCGAGACGCCTTCGTGCTCCATCTCGGCCAGCACCCGCACCAGCGGGAATTCGAGCTGGCGGCAGACGGCGAGCAGTTCCGGCGTTTGTTCGAGCTGCCCTTCGAGCGCGTGTCGAAGCTTCAGCGCGATGTCGGCGTCCTGGCAGGCGTAGTCCGAGAGCTTTTGCGGTTCGACCTCAAAGATGCCGATGGCCGATTTGCCCGTGCCGACCAGCTCGTCGTATTTTACCGTCTGGCGTCCAAGGTGCAGCGCGGCCATGTCGTCGAGGTTGTGGCGCGCTTCGGGGTCGAGCACGTAGCTGGCGAGCATGGTGTCGAACTCCACCGGCTGAAGCTCCACGCCATACTTTTTCAAAACGAGGATGTCGTACTTCAGGTTCTGGCCGGTCTTACCGATGGCCGGATTTTCAAGCAGTGGCTTCAGCTTCGCGACGGTCGTTTTGGCGTCAAGACCCGTCTGGCCGAAATAGACGAAAAAGGCCTCGCCCGGTTTAATCGAGAATGAGATGCCCGCCAGCTCCGCCTCGAAGGTGTCGAGGCTCGTGGTTTCGGTATCGACTGCGAAGCTGTCAGCACGTTCGAGCTTTTTGAGCAGCTCGTCGAACGCCTCCCCGTTGTCGATCAGATGGTAGTCCGATCCTTCGCCTGCGGGGATGAGCTTCGGTTCGCTGGACTCGTCCAGATTGTCGGAATCGCTTTCGCCGTCTGTTGCCGTCCCAGTCGGCGGATCGATGCCGAGCGCGGCTGGGACGCGGGCGGCGATCGCTTTCAGCTCCAGCCTGCTGAGCAGCGCGAAGAGTGCTTCGGGGTCGGGCTTGCCGCTGTGCAGTTGGTCGAGGCCGAGTGGCAGGTCGATATCGGTGCGGATCGTCACCAGCTCCCGAACCAGCGGCATCATCTCCCGGAACTCTTCGAGGCTCTTGCGGGCACGGGGCTTGAGGTCGTCGAGGTGGGCGTAGATGTTGTCGAGCGAGCCGTACTCTTCGAGCAACGCGGAGGCGGTCTTCGGGCCGATGCCCTTCGCGCCGGGAATGTTGTCCGAAGTGTCGCCGGTGAGCGTCAACAGGTCGATGAACTGTTCCGGCGGCGCGCCGAACTTCTCCTTCACTGCGCTCTTGCCGACCAGCTCGAACTCGTTCTGCTTCTTGCCGGGCTTGAGCATGCGAACGCCGTCGTGCACGAGCTGCGCCATATCTTTATCCGGCGTGACGATGAAGATCCGGCAGTCGTTCTCGAATTTTCGGGCAGCCGTGCCGATGAGGTCGTCCGCCTCGAAGCCGGGCATGATGACCAGCGGGATGCCGAAGGCCTCGATCAGCTCGCGAATGTCTGCAAGCTGGCTGACCAGGTCGTCCGGCGGCGCTGGCCGGTTGGCTTTGTAGGCCTCGTACTTTTCGTGGCGGAAGGTCTTTTGCGGGCTGTCGAAGGCGACGGCGAGGTACTCGGGCCGGTGCTCCTCGATAATGCGCAACAGGCTGGAGGCGAAGCCGAACACCGCGCCGGTCGGAGTGCCACTGCGCGTCCTCATCCGTGCCTGCTGCAGGGCGTAGAAGGCGCGATAGACCATCGCCATCCCATCGAGCAGGTAGAGGCCAGGCTTTTTGTTTCCGTTCTCAGCCGCAGGTTTTTCCGCCGTCACTGCTGCCGGTTTCGACGAATCCGCGTCGGAAGCGCCGAACATGTCGATCTGGTTCTCCGCCGTCATGCCTGCACCACTCCGTAGCTTCCGAGCACCTTGAGCATCGGCGCGAACTCACGAAGATTGTCGAGCGCGCGCTGTATGGTCGGGTCGTCGCGGTGGCCGAGAAAATCGACATAGAAGAGATACTCGAATGCTTTTTTGCGCGACGGGCGCGACTCGATTTTCGTCAAATCGATGCCCCGGTGCGCCAGCGTGGCGAGCGCGCGGTAGAGCGAACCCTGCTCGTTGTCCAGCGAAAAAACGATTGAGGTTTTCGGGCTTGCCATGTCGGGCTGGTTCAACAGGCCGGAGAGTCCGGTGGCGTTGTCCTCGCGAGCGATGCAGAAGAAGCGGGTGATGTTCCACTCCTCGTCGGCCAGGTTCTCCTTCAAAATGTCAAGTCCGTACAACTCGCCCGCCCGTTTCGAGGCGATGGCCAGAGCCGTCGGGTCGCCCTGTTCGGCCACCATCTTGGCGCTTCCCGCCGTGTCGTAGGTCGCCTCGGCTTTCACCTTCGGGTGGGTGGCGAAAAAGTTGTGGCACTGGGCCAGCGCCTGCGGGTGCGACATCGCTTTGACGGCTTTCTCGACTGACGCGCCGGTCAGGCCGAGCAGGCAGTGTTCGACCTGCACGAAGGTTTCGGCAAGAATGACCACCGGGTGGAGGAGCAAAAGATCGTAGTTCTGGTGAATGCTGCCGCCGAGGGAGTTCTCGATGGGAATGGCCGCGTAGTCCGCCTCTCCGTCGGTGACTGCGACGAACACATCCTCGAAGCTCTCGCACGGTTTCGGCTCTCCGAATCTCAGCGCGGCAATTTCGCTGTACGCGCCCGGTTCGCCCTGATAAGCGATTAACCTGTTTGTCATTCTTTGTTCTTGTGCTTAATTTATAGAGCACCTCTGAAAACGTTTTCTCCCGGCAAGTCGGGACAACGTTACTCTTTAGAGGCGCTTTTCTTTTGACCCTTCAGGATGTTCATTAAAGTAAAAGGAAATCTTTTTATAACCGCGTCATTTCCGGAATACTATCAATCATCGGTTTGTAATCTATGTCAGGACACAGTAAATGGGCGACCATCAAGCGCAAAAAGGCCGCCACCGATCAGAAGAGAGGAAATCTGTTCACCAAGCTTGTCAAGGAGATCACCATCGCAGCCAAAATGGGCGGCGGCGATCCGTCAGGCAACCCGCGTCTGAGGCTCGCCATCGATACGGCGCGCGCCAACTCGATGCCGATGGATAACATTCAGCGCGCCATCAAGAAGGGCACCGGCGAACTCGAAGGCGCGACCTACGAAGAGATCACCTACGAAGGGTACGGTCCCGGCGGCATCGCGATCATCATCGAAACCGCGACCGACAACCGTAACCGCACCGTGGCCGACATCCGCCACCTGATGAGCCGCAGCGGCGGATCGCTCGGCGAGAACGGCAGCGTGGGCTGGATGTTCAATCGCAAGGGTTCCATCGAGGTGCCCAAATCGGCCATCTCCGAGGACGACCTGATGGAGCTGCTGCTCGACGCAGGACTCGAAGAGCTGGAAAGTGATGACGAGCAGTATTACACTGTGCTGACCGATGTAAAAGACCTTGAGCCGGTCAAGAAGGCGCTCGAAGAGGCGGAGATTCCGTTCGAGAACGCTAAGATGGATATGATTCCCGACAACTACGTCGAACTCGATGTCGAGGATGCCCGCAAGGCGCTGAAACTGATCGACGCGCTTGAAAACAGCGACGACGCCCAGGCGGTCTATAGCAACATGGACGTCAGCGAAAGCGTCATGAGCAGCCTTGAAGAGGAATGAGGTGCCCATATGATTGTGCTCGGCATTGATCCTGGAAGCCGTAAGACCGGTTATGGCGCGGTTGCCGAAACCGGTGGGAGCTTCTCCGTGCTGGGGTGTGGTCTCATCCGGCCAGCTGCAAAAGGGTCGCTGCATGAGCGAATCGGCGAACTTTGCAGAGGGCTCGACGAAGTGATCGTTAGTCTGAAGCCCGAGGCGGTGGCGCTTGAAACCGCTTTCGTTGGCCGTAATGTCAGGAGCGCTCTTATTCTCGGTCAGGTGCGGGGTGCGGTGCTTGCAACGGTGCTGAAGCACAGGTTGCCCGTCCGCGAATATGCGCCGCGTGAGATCAAGCTTGCGGTCGCCGGAAGCGGCTCGGCGCGCAAAGAGCAGGTGGCGGCGATGCTGCCCCGACTGCTGAATCTCGAAGAGGCGCCGAAGTCGCTTGATGTTTCCGACGCGCTCGGCATCGCCTATTGCGACCTGTCGCGAAGCGCATCATCGCTTGGCGGCATGCTGGGCGGCGGAAAAGGCCGGGGCAAGGGATGGGCGGCTTTTGTGAACGAGCATCCCGAACTGGTGGCCTGAAAAGTACATCGCGCTTGTAGTGTATGCTGTAGCTACAGCGTCGATCTGCGAATCGATTTCGACAAATGAACCTCAGGATGGTCTTCGGGCCAGTTACGGAACCAAACAAGTACAGTTGTGCAGGGACATATTTTCAATCTTCCCAATTCTCTGAGCTTCCTGAGGATTCTGTTGATCCCCTGGTTCATCTACTACCTCGATGCGGGCGAGACGCGCATTGCGGTGATTATCATGCTGGTTGCACTGCTCACCGACTGGCTCGACGGACAGGCGGCGCGGTGGACCAACGAAGTGTCGGACATGGGCAAGATTCTCGATCCGCTCGCCGACAAGCTCTGCCTGGCCAGCGTCGCGCTCTACTACCTTTGGAAGGGGGAGTTGCCGATCTGGTTTGTGCTGTTCGTCGTCCTCCGCGATCTGGTGATCTTTCTCGGCGCGGCATGGATACGCCACCGCCACAACGTATTGACCACCTCGCTCTGGCCCGGCAAATGGGCTGTCGGCTTTGTGTCGATGATGTTCATCACGATGGTCTGGCCCCTCCCCATCTTCCAGATATGGCCGCTCAAGGAGTTTTTCATGTACCTTTCGGCGGCGACGCTGCTCTACTCATTTGTCGAGTATTGCGTCCGGTTTTACCGCATTCAGAAGGGACTCGACTTCAAAAGCTGAGCCAAACTGCCGAAATTTTCTGCCTTCCGAATCGCCCAATCCGCTTGCCTGTAAAGGCTATCCACGGGTTAACGCTATGAATATGGATAAGTGTGCGCAACAGGATTGCGTCACTTTTCCTTGTTGTTCTTTAAGCTATTATAAAATAATATCTTAACTTATTTTTTGTTGCTGGTTGCAGCGTCGTCAATAGTGTTGATAACTTGTTGGCAACCTGTTAGGAATGGTGTGGGCAGGGTGTTGATGGCTGTGGATAACTGCCTTCGGATGACGTATTTCTGTGGTTGCTCGTTTGGAGCGCCGTGATCGTGACGGGTTTCGGTTTGATTCGCTTTTTGTTATCCCTGGAAAAGCAGAAAAGGCCGCCTCGACGTTGTTGCTGTCGAGGTGGCTTTTTTTGTGTTGCGTGGGCTGAGTGTCAGCTTTTCTTTTCCATGACTGTTGCCATGAGTGAGGCTTCGCAGACCAGCTCGCCGCGTACGTAGGCCTTGGCGTCGAACTGGCAGACCGTGCGGCGCATGTTGGTCATGACCGCTTCGATCACGAGCGTGTCGCCAGGTAGCACCGGCTTGCGAAATCGTGCCTTGTCGATGCCCATGAAGAAGACTACCGAGTCTTTCATGTTCTCCTTGCCGTTGAGCATCATGATGCCACCAGTCTGCGCCATTGCTTCGATGATGAGCACGCCGGGCATGACCGGGTTGCCAGGGAAGTGGCCCTGGAAGAAGGGCTCGTTCATCGTGACGTTCTTGATCGAAACGATCTTTTCGTCAAGCTTGAATTCGACGATCTTGTCGATCAAGAGGAACGGATAGCGGTGCGGCAGGATGCTCTGGATGGCGTTGATGTCAAAAATGACTCCAGCCTTTTTCTCGTGCTGGTACTGCTGAGCCAGTTTGTTGCGGTCG
Organism: Chlorobaculum parvum; assembly: GCA_011372505.1. GTDB lineage: Bacteria > Bacteroidota > Chlorobiia > Chlorobiales > Chlorobiaceae > Chlorobaculum > Chlorobaculum parvum_B. The sequence goes on from DRSQ01000113.1 coordinate 10,764, forward strand.
GCGTATTTCTTGAGCTGCTTGACGAATTCGACGTTCGAGGCGTGGCCTGGTCGTGCGGCCAGAATCTGCGCCTTGATGGGCATCCCGAGCAGGGCCAGGTCGCCGAGCAGGTCGAGCAGTTTGTGGCGGGCCGGTTCGTTGGTGAAGCGCAGTTCGCGGTTGTTCAGGATGCCGTTCTGGCCGAGCACCAGGTGCGAAGCGTCCACGCCAACCTTGTCGGCGAGCGTCTGAACCTCGGTGTCATCGAGCTGCTTGTCGATGATCACGACGGCGTTGTCGATGTCGGCGCCTTTGATGATGCCCTGGTTGGCCATCGCTTCGACCTCCGAGAGGAAGCAGAAAGTGCGGCACGGCGAGAACTCGCGCAGGAACTCCTTGTCGAGGTCGAACAGGCCGGAGTGCTGCGAGCCGAGCGCCGGATTTTTGTAATCGACCATGACCGTCGTTCGGAAGCCGTCGAGTGGCAGGGCGACGATGTCCACGCTCTTTTCGGGGTCGTGGTACTCGATGGTTTCGTCGATGACGAGGTAGTTTTTCGGCTCGTCTTGCTCGGCGATACCAGCTGAAAGCAGTGCTTCGGCGAATGGGTGGGCGCTGCCGTCGAGCACCGGAGGCTCGGGGCCGCTGAGTTCGATGCGGCAGTTATCGATCTGCAAGCCGTACAGGGCGGCAAGCACGTGCTCGGTGGTGTGCACCTTGACATCGCCGATGCCGATGGTGGTGCCGCGAAGCACATCGACGACATGATCGATCAGTGCCGGAATCTCCGGGCAGTCATCGATGTCGTTTCTGACAAAAATATAGCCGGTGTTGACCGGAGCGGGTTTGAAGGTGATTGTGCACTCCCGGCCGGTATGGAGACCGATCCCCGTGAGCGAAACGTCGCTCTGGATGGTACGCTGATGAATGAGCATGGATGGCGAAAAACTTGCGATGATAAAATTTAAAAGATACGAAAGCGGCTTAAACTGTTCAAATTGACGAGCTGCCAGAGCTTCCGGTGCCAAAGTGCCGACGCGCTTTTTCGAGTAGCAGTGAGTGGGTGCGCGGGCTTCCGGCAAGGATGCTGGTGTGGGCATAGACGTCCGAAGAGCCGTCGATGCCGGTGACGATGCCGTCGGCCTCTCGCACCAGCAGCACGCCCGCCGAAAAGTCCCACGGAAAGAGCCGGTACTCGAAGAAGCCGTCGAAGCGCCCGGCGGCGGTGTAGGCCAGGTCGATCGAGGCCGAGCCCGCGCGGCGGATGCCTGCCGAGTCGGCGATAACATCCCGCAGCATGGCGATGTAGCTGTCCATGTAGTGGTCGTAATCCCTGAAGGGCAGGCCGGTAGCGAAGAGGTAACTCTGCTTTTCCTCGAGGGTTGAAACGCCGATGCGCTCGCCGTTCAGGAATGCACCCTCGCCCCGGACGGCGGTGAACAGCTCATTGAGCACCGGCTGATAGACCACGCCGACCGCGAGTTCGCCGGAAGCATCACGCAGGGCTATGCTGATGCCAAAGACCGGGAAAGAGTGGATGAAATTTAGTGTGCCGTCCAGCGGATCAACAATCCAGGTGCGCCCGGACGCTCCCTTGCCGCTGGTACCCTCCTCGCAGAGCAGCCCGTCGTCCGGGAACGCTTCGGCGATGGTGGACGAAATGACCGCCTCGCACTGCTTGTCAACTTCGGTCACGAAATCCTTGTGCTCCTTGACGATGATTTCCCGTTGCGAAAGCTCGCCGAATCGCAAAAGGGTAATCGCGCCTGCCGCTTTGGCGGCCTTGATGGCCGTCTGGAGTTCGAGGTTCATATGCTGCATGGTGTTGTCAGATGAATGAAAATTGTTGGCCCAATATATCATTTGCCAGCGAATTGTAGGGGTGGCTCTTGTGTCCACCCATGTAACCGCAAGCGCCCGGTAGCGTAATTCCCTGCGCCCTCAACCCGCAGGGAATTAACTAACGAAAATGGCGCTTGTTAGTATGATATTCCAGATTCGTCAAACAACCACTCAATCATGAACAAACAGATACTCACCATCGCGCTTTGCATCGGCCTTTGCCTTGCCGTCGGTTTCGCAGGCAGCACCTTCACCCCGGAGCCGGGTTCCTGGTACTACACGACGCTCAAAACACCGGAATGGAATCCTCCAGATCAGCTTTTTCCGCCCGTCTGGACGGTGCTGTTCATCATGATGGGCACGGCGCTTGCAAAGGTGCTTGGCGCGGGATGGGAAAAGAACGAGGTCAAGACCGGCGTCGCGCTGTTCGCGGTTCAGATCATCCTGAACCTCGGTTGGTCGGCATCGTTTTTCGGAGTGCAGTCGCCGCTTGCAGGGTTGATTGTCATTGCGTTGCTCTGGATTTTCATTGTGTTGACCATCGTGGCCTTTGGCAAAGTCTCGAAGCCAGCGTCCTGGTTGCTTGTGCCTTACCTCGCTTGGGTGAGCTTTGCTTCATTTCTGAACTTCACCATCGTGCAGCTCAATCCGTAGAGCATTTTCGGGCTGGCGTATAAGCCTTGCCGGTTGTATCATAGAGGCAAAAGTGAAGGCATGCATGTCCTTGCCTCGTATCAATCGGAATATTGAATTAGTGGAGGTGGAGAGACATTAAGGGCATCTCTAAAAAGTCGTTAATAACATAAGATATTGAAAAATATCGGCTTAACAGCGTTTAAAACCTGCAATATTCGTATCTTGACGCAGGAGCCATCAACACGACTGTACTGCTATGAAAAACATCAACCCTCTTGGCCTGTTTGACGAACAATTTCTGCTCGAACGGCTTACCAAACTCAAGGATCCGCTTGTCAAGCTTGAAGCGCATATCGACTGGCAACTGTTTGCCGCCATCCTTGAAGTGGCTTTCACCAAGCCGTCCAACCGCAAGAGCATGGGGCGTCCGCCATTTGATCGGTTGATGATGTTCAAACTCCTTATTCTCCAGAGCCTGTACAACCTTTCAGACGATCAGACGGAGTACCAGATGACTGACCGGTTGAGTTTCAAACGCTTTCTCGGTCTGAAATCCAGCGACAAGGTGCCGGACAGCAAAACCATCTGGAAATTCCGGGAAACCCTTATTCAGGAAGAGGTTATCGAGGCGTTGTTTTTCCGGTTCAATCAGGCGCTCG
>DRSQ01000114.1 GCA_011372505.1 Chlorobaculum parvum
AAACCCGTCGGCCAGTCGATCATGAGCGGCAGCTTCCGCACCATCGCCGGGCTGATGAAGCCGGATGCTCGCCCGATCGACACCCGCTGGGCGGTCATGCACACGATTCACACGACCGCCGATTTCGAGATGCAGGATCTTTTTTACGCCACGCCCGGCGCGATCCAGCGGTGGCACGACCGCTTGGCCGCCGGTGGCGCGACGATCATCACCGATGTGACGATGGTGCAGTCCGGCCTGCGCAGGGCGGCGCTGGAGCGCCACGGCATTGCCGTGCATTGCTACCTGCACGATCCGCGCGTGGCGGATCTGGCTAAAAGCGCGGGCATTACGCGCAGCCAGGCTGGGATGCGGCTTGCCGTTGCGGAGCATCCCGATGCGCTGTTCGTCGTGGGCAATGCTCCGACGGCGCTCTTGGAGCTGGCATCGCTGTTGCATCGCGGAGGCTTCGCGCCGATGGGTGTGATCGGCGCGCCGGTCGGGTTCGTGAACGTGGTCGAGTCGAAGCACCGGCTCAAGGCGGCGGCGGGCGCGACGCCGATTGCCGTCATCGAGGGGCGCAAGGGGGGCAGTGCGATTGCGGCCACCATCGTCAACGCTGCCTTCAGCCTCGACGAGGCGGAGGCGATGAATCCGGGGTGCTATGTCTGAGCAGTTCACGCTCATCGGCCTCAGCGATAGCGCGGAGCCGCGTCTCGCTCCCGCCGCTTTCGAAACAATTCGTGAGCACCGAATTTTCGCAGGCGGGGAGCGCCATCGCGAGATTGTCGGCAGGCTGCTTCCGGCGGGACATCGCTGGATCACTATCGCGCCGCCGATCGACGGGGTGCTATCGCAACTTGCCGAGGCGGACGAACCGGTGGTGGTGTTCGCCTCCGGCGATCCCTTTTTTTACGGCTTCGGGGCGACCTTGCAGAAGCGTTTTCCCGGCGCGTCGATGCAGAGCTTTCCGGCGTTCCACTCTCTTCAAATGCTCGCGCAGCGCTATCTAATTCCGTACCAGTCAATGCGCCACGCCTCGCTCACCGGGCGAAGCTGGGAGGAGTTGGATCGGGCCCTGATCGAGGGCGAGCGGCTCATCGGTGTTTTGACCGACACCCGCAAAGCCCCGCCGGAGGTGGCGCGGCGAATGCTCGATTTCGGCTATTCCGGCTACCGCATGGTGGTGGGCGAATCGCTCGGCGGCAGCAGCGAGCGCCTCACGCGTTGCACGCTCGACGAGGCTGCCGGGATGGAGTTTGGCCGACTGAACTGCTTGTTGCTCGAAGCCACCGAGCCGCCAAAACGCTGGTTCGGTATTCCCGAAAACCTCTTCGACGGCCTGCCGGGGCGGCCCAACATGATTACCAAAATGCCCTTTCGCCTCGCCGCCCTCGCCGCGCTGGAGCTGGGCCGGGCGCGCACCTTCTGGGACGTGGGTTTCTGCACGGGATCGGTCGCCATCGAAGCGCGGCTCCGGTTTCCGGGCCTTGCGGTGACCGCCTTCGAGAAGCGTCCCGAGTGCGACGCCCTGCTGGAGAAGAACACCCGCCGCTTCGGAGCGCTTGGTATCGCGAAGGTGATGGGTGACTTCCTTGAACAAAATCACCGCGCGCTCTGTGGTAGCGATGGAGTCGATGCGATCTTCATCGGCGGTCACGGCGATCGGCTCGGCGAAGTGTTCGATGTTGTTGCAAACCATCTCGCCCCCGGAGGCTGCGTGGTCATGAACGCAGTGCGCAAGTCGAGCGCTGAAGTGTTCGCCAAGAGTGCCGCCTGCCACGGCATGGAACTCGCCGAGCCCCTGAAGCTGGCCGTCGGCGAGCACAATCCCGTGTCGGTGATGAAGGCTGTGAAGCCGGTGTGAGTCGGCGCTTCGATCAGACCGACCGGACTGATCCGTCCGATCAAAGCGTTGCCGGAAAATTTTCAACCAGTTGTTTCACAAAACCCATGCACGAACGAATCGCCATTATCGCCATCACCGAAACCGGAATTGCGCTCGGCCACTCACTGAAAAGCTTGCTCGCGGCCGAAGGGTTTGCCGGTTGCGAGCTGTTCTCGTCCCGCGACTCTGAGCTGGCGGAATCTGTCGAAAGCGTCGCCGAATTTGTTAGGCAGTCGTTCAGCAGTTACGATGCTTTTATCTTTATCGGCTCGCTCGGCATCTGCGTGCGTTCGATTGCGCCGGTGTTGCAAGACAAGCATCGCGATCCGGCGGTCATCAACTGCGATGAGTCGGGGCGGTTCGTGCAGAGTGTGCTGTCGGGCCATGCGGGCGGGGCGAACGAGCTTGCCGGGCGGGTCGCGCGGCTGCTCGGGGCGCAGCCGGTGCTGAGCACGTCGAGCGATGTGCAAGGGCTGTGGCCGCTCGATATTCTGGGGCGCGAAGAGGGGTGGGCTGCCGAGTTCGCTTCGCCGGTCGCGGATGAATCGATGACTACGGCGATGGCTGCGTTCGTGAACCATGAACCGACGACGCTGCTCTTCGACATTCGCGACTCGTTTACCGACCAGCTCGAACGCACCGCGCCGCCGTTTGTGACGATTGCCTGCCGCATCGAGGATGTCGATTTCAGCACTTGCCGACTGCTGCTTGCCGTGACGCCGCGCCTCATCGAAGCGCCGGTGCAGACGATTTTCTATCGTCCGAAGGTGCTCTGTGTCGGGGTCGGCTCGGAGCGGGGTATCGATCCCGAACGGTTCGTCAGCTCGATTTCTGAACAATTTGCGAGCAAGGGTTTCTCCACGCGCTCGATTCGTAGCGTGGGATCGGTCGATTTCAAGATAGATGAACAGGCGTTCATCGCCTTTGCTGAAGCGTGCGGTACGACGCTGAAGGGCTTCGCGCCCGAGCAGCTCGAAAGCGCCGGACCGGTGCCAAATCCGTCGGGTGTCGTCTTCCGCAAAACCGGCGTGCACAGCGTCTCCGAGGCTTCGGCGGTGCTGCTTTCCGGCGAGAACCGCTGGCTGGTCGAGAAGCAGAAGGTCGCGCTGCCGGGCATTCCGGAGGGAGAGCCGCGCCACTACACCTTCGCCGTCAGCCTCTTGCGCGGGGCCGAACGGCGCGGGCGCATCGCCATTGTCGGGGCGGGGCCGGGTGATCCGGAGTTGGTGACGGTCAAGGGCAGGCGCTACCTCGAACAGGCCGACCTGATCCTCTACGCGGGCAGCCTCGTGCCGGAGAAACTGACCCACTACGCCAAACCGGGGGCGCTGGTTCGGAGTTCGGCTTCGCTCTCGCTCGAAGAGCAGTTCGCGTTGATGGAACAATTCTACCGGCAAGGCAATTTCGTCGTCCGGCTGCACACCGGCGATCCGTCGATTTACGGGGCGATCCAGGAGCAGATGGCCTTTTTTGACGCGGGCGGTATGGAGTACGAAATCGTGCCGGGCGTGTCGTCGTTCCAGGCGGCGGCGGCGGTGTTGCAGTCGCAGTTCACCGTGCCGGAAAAGGTGCAGACCATCATCCTGACGCGCGGCAGCGGGCGCACGCCGGTGCCGGACAAGGAGCGGCTCTCGGAGCTGGCTCGTGCGCGGGCGACCATGTGCATTTACCTCAGCGCCGAGTGGAGCGACGAGGTTCAGTCCGAGCTGCTCCGGCACTACGAACCCGACACGCCCGTGGCGGTCTGCTACCGGCTCACCTGGGACGACCAGCAGGTGTGGCGCGGGCGGCTCGACGGGCTGTCGGCGCTGGTGCGCGAGAGCGGCAAGACTCGCACGGTGCTGTTGGTGGTCGGCGAGGCGATCGGCGCGCGCGGCGGACGCTCGAAGCTCTACGATCCCTCCTTCACGCATGGCTTCCGTGAAGGTCATGGCGCATGAGGAGGGCGGGATGATTCTGCTCTTTGGCGGAACCACCGAGGGGCGGAGGGGGGCGGCGCTCTGTGACCGGATTGGTTTGCCATTCATCTACTCGACCAAAACCTGCGTCGAGCCGTTCGCGACCACCTGCGGCGAGTTCCGCCACGGAGCGCTCGACGAGGCGGCGCTGTCCGAACTCATTTCGTCGCGCGGCGTCCGGCTCGTCATCGACGCAGCCCACCCCTTCGCCGCTCAACTTCACCGCTCGGTTTTCGAGGTTTGTGAGCGTCTCGCCGTCCGCCTGATCCGCTTCGACAGACCTCCGGTACCTTTTCCAGATTTTGAAGGACTCCACTCCGTCGCCGATTTC
>DRSQ01000115.1 GCA_011372505.1 Chlorobaculum parvum
CGGCCTGCCGCAACTCTGTTAACGAGAGTCAGAGAATCCTGAAAGCTCTCAAAAACCATGGGAGCAGTGCGCCTTGGCAGTGGATACAACCGGAATGATCTGGGGAAAAAGCTTGAAAATCCGCTTTAAAGAGTAGAACTGTCTGTTACGTCGGGAGTAGAACAAAAGATCGATGGGAGAAAAGCGCTCATCAGTAGCAGCTCCTGTCTGCAAGACTCAAAACAACGGTGATTCATTACGAATCGCTCAATTTAGGTCAGATTAAACCGTTTTTTCTTGTCATTCTGAGTCCGACGAAGTCGGGCGAAGAATCCTGAATAATCACGTAAAGCACTTCATTTCATTTAATTATCCTGTCATTGGATAAAATAACTGGATTCTTCACTTCGTTCAGAATGACAGAAGAAAAGACAATTGGCTTCAAAAAACAATCTCCCAAAACAGCTTTTTGAGACCGCCTCCCCCCGGCCTCACTCCGTCGGCATAAAATACTCCTTCATCCTTCCGTAAATCTCCCGCTTCTCGATCAATCCTGAAATCAATCCAAGCACTGACGCCGCGCCGGAGGCGAAGAAGATCGGGCGGGCGGAGATGTTGTTGGTGTAGTAGATCGCCGGGATGCCGTGCTCTTTGGCGAAGCTGTCGAGCGAGGTGGTGCCGATGACCAGGTCGGGCTTGTGCTCCTGCACCGCCTCCATGTCCTCTTCGAGGTATTTCCGGTAGCGCACCTCGGTGCCAAGCATCGTCAGCAAGCGGTGATCCTCCTCGCCGAGCGGGGTGCGGGCGATGGAGGTCGAGGCGTAGGGCACGTCGAGGCCCGCTTCGAGCAACAGGCGCACCAGCGGCAACTCGTTGCCTTCGTAGCCCGCGACAATCACCGAACCTTGCAGCTTTTGCGCAAACCCGGCCATCACCCCCTTGGCCTTCTGCCGCTCCTCCTCGGCCACCTGCTTCACCGTCTCCGGATCGAGGTCGAGCGCTTCGCCGATCTGCTCGATCCACTGGCCGGTGGCGTTCGCGCCGATGGGATTGCCGCCCACGATCTTCACCCCCGCCGACTCGAAAAGCGCCGCCGTCCGCTCGTAGAACGGATGCAGCACCGCGCACGCCGACGCGCGTCCGGCCTGCACGTAGTCATCGAGATCAGCGCCGGGCAGCGTAATGACCGACTCGACGCCGATCTTCTGCAACACGCCGCCGATCATCATCGCATCGACCGGGAAGATTTCGCCAAGCACCACGAGGGTCTTGCCCTTTTTCGGCTCATCGAACGCGCCGAACCGCTTCACCAGCGACGACACCGCCACATCCTTCGCCTCCGGGTGCGTCCTGATCTGGAACGCCGGAAGCCGCACCAGCAAAACCTCGGCGTTGCCGACCTTCTTCGGCAGCAGCTCCTCGGCTATGCCCGCCGTCTCCGCGACGCAGGTGCTCACCACCGGAATGAAGCGCACCGCCGGGTCTTCGGCGATGGACTCGATGGTGCGGCGCACGTCGTCGATCATCGTGCCGCCTGAAATCTGCACGTTCATCAGCTCCGGCGACACAATCGAGCGCCGCGCGGCGTAAAAGTGCGATACGAAAGTCAGTCCGTACAGGCAACCCTGGTCGGCAACCATGCAGACCTGCGCGCCGTCGATGCGCATCAGCACGCGCAGCCCGCCGAACGCGGGGCACATCGATTGCGGATGCAGTTTGTTACAACTCTTGTTCTCCATATAACACGAAATTTTTGTATGCCTGCTCAATATAGCTGTGTTTCGGCAGCCCTTTCGGCATCGACTTCATGCTGTCGAGCGCCGCGCGCCGGGTGGCAAAATCACCGAGCGCGAGCCGGTAGTAGCGCCTGCCATCAGAGGTGACTTCCCAGAACCAGGTGCGATGACCCAGCCGGGCAAGGCGCTGCCGCTCCTGCATCGCCCCGCTTTTAGACGAGAAGGTCGCGGCAATAACCGTGTATCGCCCTTTGCGAAGCAGAAACGAGTCAGTTTCCGGACGTTCCGCCTGAACCGGCGGTTCGACCATCTTTTCGACGACCGGAACGACCGTGGCCTGAGCTGGAGCGGAAACGACTTCGGGAATGCTGGATGTATAATGGCGATACAGAAACCATGAACCAGCCAGCAGTAAAAGCACGAGAAGCATCAGCGCAACCGGTTTCAAAAGCGCCGAACCCTCATGAGCTTTGCTCTCGGGAGCGCCGTCAGTCCGTTCCGGAATAACAATGGTTTTCAGGCCGTCATAGCCGGTGTTGAGCAACGATTCGAGTGACGGATCAGGCTCGAACCGATACTTGCCCGACTCGATGCTAAACGAACCAAACCCCCGCAGCTCAAAGCCGCCCGCATTGGCGAGCAGTTTCCCGAACGTGGCGGCAAGCGCCTGGGCGAAACGCCGGGCCTCGTCGGTCGCCATGTCGAGCCGGGCCGACGCGATGGCCACCGTATCGCCACTTCCTTTCGGGCGCGGCGTAAACTCCACCCGGTTCCTCGGGGGCAAATAGCGCGTGCCATCCGACCCCGACTCACGCACCGGCTGTTCATGAACGACCGAAAACGCTCCCAATCCGTCGACGGACAAGCGGCTACGGTCGAGCAGCTCAGCCGTCATGCCGCCAGCAAAGCGGTCGAGCAGGCGCTGCGCTTCATCCGGCTGGATGTCGAGAAGCCCGGCAAGAATGTCAGGTGCGGTTTGGTCGGCCATTCCGTTATCCTGTAAAAAAAGAGTTCCTACATAAAATATTCCAAGGCACCAATAAAGAACCCCGCCGCAAGCAGCGGGGTATTGAAGATCTCTCCATGTCAGAACAGAGATAATTGATAATTACTGTATATTTTCTGATATTCACTCCCCCGCTCTTTCACATATTTGCTTATTACTTCCTCATTACCATGTTTGCTCACCGTGCTTGCATAATAGCCATCCGTCCACAGTTCACCACCCCAAAGTTGTTTTTTCACCTGCGG
>DRSQ01000116.1 GCA_011372505.1 Chlorobaculum parvum
GGAGGGGCCGCCTGGCAAGCCAGTCGAGCAGCGCCGGTTCGCGCTCGCGGGTCAGCCCGATCACGTCCGCGAACTTTTCGGCGTCGCGGCGCTTGCCGATGAGCGCGAGAGCATCATCCATCGAGTCGATCCAGATTTCCGATGGGATGTCGTTGCTGCCGAGGACGCGGTGGTTGAGCGTACGCCAAGCGATGCGGTACGGCCCGGCGGCGGCGGTGAGCTGCGCAGCCGCCGGATGAAGCCGAGGTCGGCGATCTTGTTCAGGGTGGCGTCAACCTGGTCGATCAACTTCGCTTCGTTGGTTCCGGCGGGCAGAAAGATGCGGACGAGCTCCGCCACCTCGTCGCGCGACAGAATCAGGCGCGTCTCGCCGCCGCTTGCGTCAGCTTCGGCAAGCTTTTTGCGTAGCAGCGCCAGCAAGAGGCTGACCGGGTAAGAGAGCTGCCGCCGGGCCACCAGACGCGGCATGGCCTCGCCTTTCTCCTCGTCATCCGCTGTTCGGGAGCGCAGGAAGGCATACCCCTCGGCCTCATCGAGTGTCAGTTCGAGACCGATCACGGCCACGTAGTCGCGCACGCCAGCTTGCAGGTTCAGCAGCGCGTTCCAGAGCGCGGGGTTCTCCTCCTGGTAGAGCACCCCTTTCAGGAGGGCGACGAGGAGTTGGGATAGCTCCGGTTGTGCACTTGCCGGTTGCGGGGTTTCGATGTCGGTTGGATTCATCGGGGCGTATTGAAAAAATGATCGTGCGTTGGCCAGTATAGTATCAATTGGGCATTGATGAAAATGTCGTGAATCAGGGAATTACGGGCGGACACAGGGGGACTGCCCCTACAAAACATAAAAAAAACATTCTTGCGTAGGGGCGGACCTATGCGTCCGCCCTTTCCTCTTCCCCCGTTACTCCTTTCTCACAAAGATAATCCTCGGCAGCGTTGCCTGTCGCCTGACGTTGTTTTCGGCCACCCATTCAATTTGCTCTTTCGTCTCCTCATCGACCGTCGTGCGGGGCCACTCTCCGGCGAGCTGGAGGTAGGCGACCAGCTCGGCCAGGCCGTGGCGTAACGGGTGGCGGGCGACCAGTTCGCCGAGGCTGATTTGACTGCGTTCCTGCAGCGCCTTGCGGATGTTTCGCGTCAGCTCGGCGCGATCGACGATCACCTGCGCGTAAAGTGCGGCGGTGTCGATGTCGGCGTCTCCCTCGTCGAGCGCGATGGCTTCGATGAGTGGCTTGAAGGGCGGGCGGTAGAGCGGTCGTTCAAGCGGCAGTTCAATCGAGGCCGAGGCGTCGTCGAGCGGCATGAAGTTGCCGGATGGCGGTGACTGTCGCAGGGCGAGCGCCTTGCTTTCGATGCCGTGCAGAATCTCCATGATTCGCCGGTTTTCGAGCCAGGCCTTGTCGTCGAGGAACTTGCGCAACTGGCTGGAGAGTTGCGCCACGGTGCGCTGGGTGTGCTCGCCCGCTTCGAGCCAGTCGTAGTGCACTCGTCTCAGGCGAGGCTCTGGCTCCATCTCGACCACCGGCGGCAACGCCAGCACCTCGTCGAGCAGAAGGGTCAGCTCCTCCTGCCGCGATTGCGACATCAGGAAGTCCCAGAAGGTGCGGAAGCTTCGGCCCTGATCGGAGTCGGCGATGGCGTCGCGCTGGCCCATGATCTGCTCCAGCAGTTCGCCCTTGCCCCCCTCCCAGAGGGCGATGCGTTCGCGCACCTGCCGGTCGAGCGTGCGGAAGTTGTGCTCCACTTCACGGAAGTCGGTCAGCAGTTCGCGCGCCAGTTGCAGGAACTGCTGGAACCGATCCTTCACCGCCGTGTCGTCGAGCGCGGAGATTTCGCCGGCGCGGATGCGGGAAATCTCCGCGTCGATCTTGTCCCGTTGGCGATTCAGCTCGGCGATGCGCACCTCGGGGTCGGTTTCGGAGCCGGTGCTCATCTGGCGCAGCAGCTCGAAAAGGGTCAGGAGGCGCGACTCCGTGCCGACGAACGCCCGCTCCGAAAGGCTCTCCAGCCAAGCCAGCGCCTTTTCGGTGGCCGGGGTCAGGTCGTAGTGCGGTTCGTCCTCGCCCTGCGGATAGAACTTGCGCAGCCACCCCTTGTCATTGTCCGCCCAGTCGTTCAGGTAGCTCTGCGCCGAGCCGGGGAAGGCGTTGTCGCCAAGCTGACTTCGCAGGGCGAACAGCTCGTCCTCCAGCGCTTCGACAAGGTCAGCCTGCGCAAGGGTGCGCACGTTGGGCGCGAGGAATACCCGGTGCAGGAACGATGCCACCAGCGGCGCGTGCTGGGCGCGCAAGAGCCGCCATGCCGGATGGTTCTGGCGGAGCAGGTCGAGCGTGGAGTAGTCGAGAGCCATGCGCAGTCAGGAACGGTTGGGTGGTTGCGGGTTACGTCAAAATTAAAGATAAGGGTTTGAGCGGAGTTTGCCGAAGTAAGGGGAGAATGGAGGGGGCGTTGTTTTTACGCGAGAGGGGCTGTCTCAAAAACAAAAACCAAGGCGTTTTTTGGTGTTACTTATTTGGTTTGTCCTGTCATTCTGAGTCCGACAAAGTCGGGCGAAGAATCCAGGGAAGTCACGTAAAATATTTCAAATCAATCGAATATTGTGTTGCCCGAAAAAAAAACTGGATTCTTCACTTCGTTCAGAATGATAAGATGGGAAGACGATGATCCTCAAAAAAAAGAGTTCGGGATAACCTTTTGAGACAGCCTCGTTGCTTTTACGCAAGAGGGGAGGCGCAAGGCCTACCCCTACAGTTGAGAATTACAGGTTTTTTGCTCGATATAGTCATATTCAAGGTTCGTGCGCGCGGATACGGGTGGCTTGCAATGACGGGAGATTCTGGATTGTTGTTGCCATTGATTCGATACAATCGCCCAATCACAGCGCTGAGCGCAACACCTCCACAATGTCGGCTTTCGTCATCGCTGGTCTGCCGGGGAGCTGGCCTTCGGCGTTTCCGGCCACGAGCAGGGTGTCGTCGGCGTAGCGGTCGAGCTGCGTGTCGTCGATGCCGATTTCCGACAGGCGCGTCGGGCAGCCGATGGAGCGGTGGAACGCTTCGAAGTGGTCGATGCCTTCCGTCGCGGCTTTCATCGGATCATCGTTCTTGATGCCGAAGATACGTTTGGCGAATTGCGCGAACC
>DRSQ01000117.1 GCA_011372505.1 Chlorobaculum parvum
ATCGGCATCGATGCCGCTCCAGTCGTAGCGAACAGAGAGCAGCGCGGTCAAACGGTCGGTCATTTTGAACTCATCCTGCAGAAAAACTGCAAAGTTTTTTTCCTGTATTGAGTTGAGATCGCTGTCGGAAAGAGGATGATCTACCGGAATTTCAGCCGTGTATTGTGTCGATTTGACATCGACGATGTTGCCGTCGACACCAAACAAAAGACGGTGTTGATCGCTCACCCTGTAATCCAGCTTGACCCCTGCTCCATAGCGGTTGGATTTGTCCGCATTGAATTCATCGGGTAACCGGTCTTTTGTTTTTAATGTTAATGCCCACGTGGCGGTAATGGGGTCAAATGCCAACTCCGGAGCCCCTGGATAAACTTGAGTCGCATCAGTATTGTTGTAGTTGATGCGGCTTGAGTTGTAGGTGTAGTAGATCCGGGTATCGAGACTGAGGGCTTCGCTCAGCAGGTTGACGTAGTTCAGGCCAAGCAGGGCATTTTTCCTTTCGACGGTATCATCTGTAAATAATGATTTATCAAAGGTTTCGTCGAAAGGTACAGGGGTGAAGGGCGGAAATGGCAAAAAATACGTTCCATAAATTCTTCGTGTCGAAGTATCAAAGCCAAGTTCCGGGTAAGGAGTATAATCACCCATTGCTGTACCGCCTGCTGGTACAGAAAAAGGATCCATTTCAAACGACCAGGTTGTCGGATATCCACCTTTTGTCTCATTATAGTAGGATGACAACTGGATATACTGCTTCGAGTTGATTGTATAGCGAGCCTTGAACTTGACATCGTTGAGCAGTGACTGTGAGGTTTCTCTGTAGCCGTCGTTATCGGCATGGGAGTAGAGTACACTGTAGTTCAGCTTGCCTGTTTTATTGCCGACGCCCACATAGGTATTCCAGAACCAGGGGGTGTTGCCATCATAGTATGTGCTTTCGTCGTCACCTCCGGGTTTGTCGTAAAAGCCGCTGCTGACACCGGCCTTGACCTCGAACTTGTCGGGCAGGGAGCCGAAAACATTGATCACGCCGCCCATCGCACCGGAACCGTAGAGCGTCGCCGCTGCGCCTTTCAAAACCTCGACCTTGTCGGCGGCGTTCATGTTGACGTTCGTCCAGACAACCTCACCGGTTGTCGGCGTGTTGATCGGAAAGCCGTCGTACAAACCCTGCACCCGGGTGCCGATCGCTCCGCCCTGGAAGGTGTTTGATCCCCGAATCTGAACGGTAGATGTTCCATATCCTCCGGCCCGGTTTACCACAACGCCGGGTACGTCCTGCACAACCGAGTCAAGCGTCGGGTTCGGCTCTTCCTTGATTTTCTCCGTGCTCACTACGTTGGCCGTAACAGGTACGTCAAGCCTGTCCTGTTTGTAGAGGGCTGCGCCCACAACCACTTCGGAGGCCATGATGGTGGTCTGGCCGAGGGAGAAGTTCAGGGTGGCGGTCTGGCCGTCGGAGAGCGTGATGGTCTGGGTGATCGGCGCGTAACCGATGCTGGTGACCGTGATCTTCTGCTGTGCCGATGCCGGAACGTTCCGGAGCACGAAGTTACCATCGATGTCCGTGGCGGTGGCGATGTTGGTGCCCGCGATCGAGACCGCAGCTCCGATGACGCCTTCGCCATCGGCCTTGTCAGTAACGCGACCTTTCAGAACGCCGTCAGCGCCATAGGCCGTCAGCGAAACCGCCGACGAGGCGAACAGCGTGGCCGACAAGGCGAGCCGCTTCATGGCTGAACCCTTTGCCTGCTTCTTTTTCATGAGTGTGGGAGTTGGGTTGTTGGTGTTGTGAGCTAGCTAAAGCAAAAACAGTGGCCCGCTCACGCAACGTGAGTCGGAAACCAAAAGAAAATCCTGCAAACTTTTGCGGTGCTTCGTTTACGGATGCTGCTCATCGGCACAGGCTGTGGCCATCGATATGCATCGCCGCATCGATCGTCGTGGCGTTCATGTATCGCACGTGTAAATTTATGGTGAATTAAGGCAAACTCCAAAGTTTCCTGGCTGTTCCCTTGCTCTGGAGGAATAAAAAAAGCCCCGCGTTTGAAGCAGGGCTTGGTATAGATAAGATGTGAATTTTGTCTAAGCGCTTATATGATGCCAAGTTCGCGTCCGATGGTCGAGAATTCGGTGATGACCTTGTCAAGATGCTCCTTCTCGTGGGTAGCCATGAAGCTGGTGCGGAGCGCTTCGTGGCCGGGCATGACGCCGGGGCGGATGAAGGCGTTGACATAGACGCCTGCGTCGTAGAGCCTTTTCCAGAAGTGGAGGGTTTTCATCTGGTCGGCAATCAGCACGGTGACGATGGCCGTGCGCGACGGCATGAGCGTGAAGCCGGCTTTGAGCAGGCCCTGGCGTACATAGTCGGTGTTGGCGATCAGGCGTTTGGTCAGCTGCGGTTGCTCCCTGATTATTTTGAGCGTAGCCAGAACGGCTGCAACGCTTGCCGGGGTCGGCGAGGCGCTGAAGATGAGTGATGCAGCGTGGTGCTTGATGTAGTTGATTACCGTGTCGTCGCCAACTACGTAGCCTCCGAGTGATCCAAAGGTTTTGGAGAAGGTGCCCATGATCAGATCGACCTCACTAACCAGGCCGAATTCGGACGGCGTGCCGCGGCCTCCCTTACCGATAACGCCAACAGCATGAGCGTCGTCGATGACGATTCGAGCATTGTATTTCTTGGCCAGCGTCACCAGACCGGGCAGATCGACAATTTCGCCCGAAACCGAGAAAACGCCGTCGGAGATGATCATCCTTCCCGCCGAGTCCGGAATGGTTTTGAGTGCGCGCTCGAGGTCAGCCATGTCGTTGTGCTTGTAGCGCATGAGGTTGGCTCCGCCGCCCTGAGCCATGACCGAAGCGGCCACGAGGCTGGCGTGGTTGTCGCGATCCGAGACGATGTACTCACCGCGCTGCACGATGGTCGGAATGATGCCCTGGCCGGTTTGGTAGCCGGTGCTGAAGAGCAAACAGCGCTCTTTTTCAAAAAAGTCGGCGAGCTGCTCTTCGAGTTCGATGTGGAGCCTGACGGTTCCGGTCATGTAGCGTGAGCCGGAGCAGCTCGTGCCGTACTGATTGATGGCGTCGATCGAGG
This sequence comes from Chlorobaculum parvum, assembly GCA_011372505.1. Lineage (GTDB taxonomy): Bacteria > Bacteroidota > Chlorobiia > Chlorobiales > Chlorobiaceae > Chlorobaculum > Chlorobaculum parvum_B. The sequence goes on from DRSQ01000117.1 coordinate 3,098, forward strand.
CCTGCTTGACGCTCGGTTCCGAGGTGAGGCCGAGGTAGTTGTTCGAGCCGGCCATGACAAGCTTGCGGCTGCCGAACGAGACGACCGGCCCTTCGGTATCGTCGATAGGGTGAAAAAACGGGTACAGGCCCTCAGCCTTGATGTCGTCGGCGAGGGTGAAATCCACGCACTTCTTGAATATATTTTTCGCTTTTTCCACAGGTTGCGGGTTTACGTCCACGTTGTCGCCGAACACTTATAGTTGATGAAAACTGCTTTTTTCGACTATCGTTCAGGAAACCTGCGCGGATAGTGCGGATTCTGCAATGAACCAGAAATGTATTAAAATTTTCGTTTTTCCGAGAAAGCGCCCTATGTTTTTTCTTTGGCCAGAGACCCCGTCTGTTTGCTGGCTACATTGGGGTGTGGGGTTGGTAACGATTGCAACAAGGCGTTGAAAAGTATGGATGAAGTGATTCTGATTACAGGCTCGACCGGGTTTATCGGATCGAGGATGGTTGACAGGCTTGCCGCCGAGGGGTGCCGCGTCCGGGTGCTGCTTCGGCCTGAAAGTGCATCCTCTTCAGCCGCCTCTAGCCGTAGTGGTGTCGAGACGGTTCGAGCCGCTTATGATGATGCCGAGGCGCTAGGCAAGGCGGTTTCGGGAGTCGATTCGATCATTCATCTGGCCGGGGTGACCAAGGCAGCCGATGAAGAGGGATTCATCGCAGGCAACGTAATGCCGGTTGAAAACCTGCTCGATGCGGTGCAACGGCACAGTCTGGAGCTCAGGCGTTTTCTGCTTGTTTCCTCGCTTGCTGCTGCGGGGCCGGCCCAGTCGCCATCACCTGGCGTCAGGGAGTCCGATAGCCCCCGACCAGTCAGCGCGTACGGACGGAGCAAGCTGCTCGGCGAAGAGGCAGCCCTGCGCCATGCAGGAGTGGTGCCGCTCAGCATTGTCCGTCCCCCGGCAGTCTATGGGCCGGGAGACCGCGATATTCTGGAAGTCTTCGCCATGATGAAAAAGGGGTATTTGCTTTCTGCGGGCTCCGGAGCGCGTCAACGTTTCAGCATGATCCACGTCGATGACCTCATCGAGGGAATGTTGCAGGCGTTTCGTTCGGAAGCTGGAGCTGGCAATACCTATTTCATCACCTCACCTCGCGGTTGCGCTTGGGATGAAGTGGCCGAGGCTGCGCGGCCGGTGCTTGGTTTCCATCGGCTCGTGCGTATTAACTTGCCCAAGCCGCTTGTGTTCGGCCTCGGCACGGTGCTCGAAGCCGTGGCGAAGCTGAGCGGTCGCCCTGCTCTGATCAACCGCGATAAAGCTGCTGAGCTGGTGCAGGACTACTGGGTATGCAGTTCCGAAAAAGCCGAAAAGGAGCTGGAGTTTGTTGCGAAGACTTCGCTGGCTGAGGGGGTGGCTAAAACGCTCCAGTGGTACCAGCGCAAAGGGTGGCTGTGAAGGGTGACGTTTGAATGGAGGAATCGGCTTGTTCGCCAAGTCTGCACTGCCTTTATCCCAGAATCGCCTGCATCATTTTCAGCAGGGTGAACTTGTCGTCGGGGGAGGGGATAATGCCTTTGATGGATGCGTCGGCTTTGCGCAGTGCGTGGAGGGCGCGCTCGGTTTCGGCGAGGCTGAAGCGCCGGGCGTAGTCGATATAGTTTTTCGCGAAGTACTCCTGCCGTCCGTACATGCCGAGCATGGCAGCCGTGTCTTTGAGCGAAAGCTGCTGCAGGCCGGGGGTCTGGAGCTTCCAGATGCGCAGGAAAAAGGTGGTCAGGTAGCGCACGATGTTCATCAATCCCTCTTTCTGCCCCTCCTGCTCCATAATTATCAGTGCGATGCCGCTGCACAGCCGGAGATTCTTGCCGACCATCGCCTTTTCCAGCTCGAAGACGTTGTATTTTTTTGAAATGCCGACACACTGGCAGACGTCGTCGAGAGTGATACGCCGTTCGGAGCGCTTGTCGGTGACGTAGAGGGTAAGTTTTTCAATCTCCTGACAGATCAGGCGCGACGAGGGCTCGATGTAGCCGGCAAAGGTTTTGAGAGCGTCGGGGTCGAACTCCCAGCCGACCTCGCGTGCCCGTTCGGCGGCGAAGACATCGGGGTGTTTGACTGCCGGGAAGTCGTGACGGAGGGGCTTGAGCTGTTTGTACGGCGTTTTCTCAAGCTCTTTTTTCTCAAGCTGGTCTGCATCGAGTACCAGCACGGCAAAGGAGGAGGGGTCGGCAAGGTAGCGCTTGAGCGACTCCTCCTGGCGCTTGATCTCCGCTTTGGCAGTCACCTTTTTCAGTTTTCCGAACTGCCGGACAATTACCAGCTTTTTTTCGGTGAACATCGGATATTCCGAGGCGACCGAAATGATCTGGCCGAGCGTGACGTCCGGCCCGTAGAGCATGACGGTGTTGAGGGCGGCCTCGTTTTCCGATGGGAAGAGTGAGGCCTTCAGTTGCGCTTCAAGCTCCTCTTTGAGCCAGCTTTCCGGTCCCTGAAAGAAATAGACCGGGTCGATCTTGCCTGATGCGATCTGTTTTTTCAGGTCATCCATGCGGGGTCAAAGCAGAGGTCAGTAGTGAGTTAGAAGGGCAGGTCGTCTTTTTCGAACTCCTGTGCTCCACCCGACGCAGGACGGTTGCCGTAGTCGCCGGACGACGACTCCTGCCTCGGCTGACGGGAGTAAGACGGGCGCTCCTGCGAATAAGAGGAGTCGCCCATGCCGCCGCCGGAATCTCTCGATCCGAGCATCTGCATATCGCTGCAGACGATTTCTTTGGTGTACTTCTTTTCGCCGGTTTTGTTGTCGTCCCACGAGCGGGTCTGCAGACGGCCTTCGATATAGACTTGGCGGCCTTTTTTGAGGTATTGGCTGCAAATGTCGGCCAATTTGCCCCATGCGACGATCCGGTGCCACTCGGTGCGCTCCTGGAAGTTGCCAGCGCTGTCTTTGTATCCTTCGCTGGTGGCAAGGTTGAAGTTGACCACGGTCTGGCCGGATGCGGTTTCGCGGCGTTCCGGGTCGTTACCGAGGTGGCCAATCAGCATTACTTTGTTCAAGCCTCGTGCCATAGTGGGGTAGGTGATTTTCGGTTTTTTTGACGTGCGTCTCTTTGTAAGTGTTCAAAAGCGCATGGTTCTCTTTCTGCTTTGCCCGTCAAACTACATGATTATTCCGTATTCTTCAAGTCAGTCGGTGAAGCGCTCGCCGTCGATCACCGGCCCTTCGCGGCAAAGCAGGATGCTCTCTTTCTCGCCGTTGGCGTTCTTCAGCTCGACCATGCAGCCGTAGCAGATGCCGATGCCACAACCCATGATCGACTCAAGCGACAGTTCGCAAGGAATGTTGCGCTCTTTGCAGAAGCCGGCCAGTGCCTTGAGCATCGGATTTGGACCGCAGGCGAAAACCTTGATTCTGCCGCCATCAGGTTGCGAGGCAAGGTGACGGTCGAGCAGTTGCACGACGTTGCCGTGGAGCCCCTCGGAGCCATCGTCGGTCGCGGTGCTGACGTTCGACAGGCCGGCGGTCAACAGGTCGCTTCTGGTTCGGCCTCCGACCAGATTGGCGAACGGAGTGCCCTGAGCGGCGAGCGTGGTTTCGAGGAAGCGCATCGGCGCGGTCCCGATACCGCCCGAAACGAGCAGAGCGGTGTCGAACTCGCCTGGCTCGGTGCCGAAGGCGTTGCCGAGCGGGCCGAGCACCAGCAGGTCGTCGCCGCAGGAGGCTCCGCAGAGCATCGCCGTGCCGCGTCCGACGTTTTTCACCATCACCTCGATCGTTTCACCCTCAACGTTGTGAATGCAGAACGGGCGGCGGAGCAACGGCTGATCCGACGAGCTGACCTTGATGTTCACGAAGTTTCCCGGCCGGGCGGTCGCGGCGATTTCCTGGCAGGGCATGGAGATGATCGAGACATCCTGGCCTGCCGTACGAATGCCGGTAACGTGCGATTTGAGGTCGCGGATGGTGCTGGACTGAAGCATGGCTGCAAGCATTCTTGGTCGCGGCGGTCGGGCCCCCACGATGATTCAGGAAAACGCCGTTATCAATATCTGCACGTAATTAAGAGCCCCAGCATCTATTTTGCAAATGCGTTCGTTCCCGCTGATGTGGCCTGCAACGATCTCTTTGGTTCTGGGCGCGGATTGTTTGTGAATGGTGCTTTGCAGAATGATTGGATAAGTATATCTTAACGATCTTGGCTGTATAATAAACTTCCAATGCCTGGTTCATGCGTATATTAACTTTTACTGGTAAAGGTGGTGTGGGAAAGACAAGCGTCTCGGCCGCCACGGCAGTCCGTCTTTCCGAGATGGGACATCGCACGCTCGTGCTTTCGACCGACCCTGCCCACAGCCTTTCAGACTCTTTCAACCTTCAACTTGGCGCTGAGCCGACCAAGATCAAGGAAAACCTTCACGCCATCGAGGTAAACCCTTACGTTGACCTCAAGGAGAACTGGCATTCGGTACAGAAGTACTACACTCGAGTTTTCATGGCCCAGGGCGTCTCTGGCGTTATGGCCGATGAGATGACGATTCTGCCTGGCATGGAAGAGTTGTTCTCCCTGCTCAGGATCAAACGCTACAAATCGACAGGGCTGTATGATGCGCTCGTGCTCGATACGGCTCCGACTGGCGAGACCCTTCGCCTGCTCTCGCTGCCTGATACCCTCTCGTGGGGCATGAAAGCAGTTAAAAACGTCAACAAATACCTTGTCCGTCCGCTCAGCAAGCCGCTGTCCAAAATGTCGGACAAAATTGCCTACTACATTCCGCCGGAAGACGCTATCGAATCTGTCGATCAGGTGTTCGACGAACTCGAAGATATTCGGGATATTCTGACCGACAACGTCAAGTCGACCGTCAGGCTGGTCATGAACGCTGAGAAAATGTCGATCAAGGAGACCATGCGCGCTCTGACCTACCTGAACCTCTATGGCTTCAAGGTCGATATGGTGCTGGTCAACAAGCTGCTTGATGCACAGGAGAACAGCGGCTACCTCGAAAAGTGGAAAGGCATCCAGCAGAAATATCTTGGCGAGATCGAAGAGGGCTTTTCGCCTCTTCCGGTCAAAAAGTTGAAGATGTATGATCAGGAGATCGTCGGCGTCAAATCGCTCGAAGTGTTTGCCCATGATATTTATGGTGACACCGATCCATCCGATATGATGTATGACGAGCCGCCGATCAAGTTTGTTCGCAAGGGCGATATCTATGAAGTTCAGCTCAAGCTTATGTTTGCCAACCCGGTCGATATCGATGTGTGGGTTACTGGCGACGAGCTGTTCGTGCAGATCGGCAACCAGCGCAAGACCATCACGCTTCCAGTCAGTCTTACCGGCTTGGAACCCGGCGACGCAGTGTTCCGTGACAAGTGGTTGCACATTCCGTTCGATCTTGAAAAACAGGGCCAGCATCACCGCAACAAAGAGTACCATAAAGCCTGATGCGGGGCTGATTCCTGTTTGAGCAAGGACGATTTTTTATTAGTTTTACTCAAGTCGTTTTTAACACATAACAGTAACTCCGGGCTGCCAAGGCGGTCGGATTAAAGGAGGATTATAATGTCAGAATCGTATCAGAAACTGCGTAAGGATTTTAAGGAGCTCGACTTCACCGACAGGCTCACCTTTCTTGCTGAAAGCGTGCTCCTGACCGGCCAGAGCGCCATTGTCGGTGGTCTTGAGGTTGCCGGCAGTGTTGTCGAAACCGTTGCAGGGACAGTTGGTTCACTGGTTGATGCATCAGGCGTTGGCAACATGCTCGGTAGTTCGGGTGGCGTCGTTGGTGAGACCATAGACCGTGTGGCCATTACCGTCAAGGATGTCTCCCGTTCTGCTGGCGATATGTACAACGACGCGGTCAAAAACGTCGAAAATGTTACCGGTAACGCGGCCAGGGCTGTTGGCGATGCAGGCTCTTCGGCTTCCGATGCGGTCAAGAATATTGCCGGTTCGTTTCAGAAAACCACCGGTAAGAAATAAGGATTTTTCTTTGGCCCCGCTTGGGCTGAGCGAAAGGCAAGCAGGCGCTTAAAATCTTTTAATTTGTGTTTTTTCGTTTATTCGCTTATTTTTGTCTTAAGTCTCATTTTTGAAAGTTTTTTTTCTGTCAATTAAATTCCAAAAGGAGGAGTTATGAGTGGAGGAGGCGTCTTTACCGACATTTTAGCCGCCAGCGGCCGCATTTTCGAAGTTATGGTCGAGGGCCATTGGGCAACTGTTGGATACCTTTTCGATTCTCTGGGCAAAGGTGTTGCTCGAATCAACCAGAATGCCTATGGTTCTATGGGTGGCGGAGGCGGCAGCCTTCGTGGTTCTTCGCCAGAGGTTTCCGGCTATGCTGTACCAACCAAGGAAGTTGAATCGAAGTTTGCCAAGTAAGCGAGCCGTTCAGCAAGGTTCACAAAGCAGTGACAGGTTTTGCCCCGTCACTGCTTTTTTTGTTTTATGCCATTCTGTCAGCACCCTTTGGTCAGGGTCTCGCACTCTTCGCCCCTCCTTTCGGCCCACAATCTCTCTTCCATTGCTGAATCACGGCTCTGCGTTACGTAATTTATTTTTGTTTTCCTATTTTGTCGATTCGACTATCGATGATGGATGGATTTTACAGGTAACGTGACCGAAAGCGGTAAATGGCTAATTTTTCTCTCTATATCTCGGGACAAACTGAACTGGGCGATGTCGCCGAGTTTTTCCAGAAGCGCCTGATTGGCGAAGGCGAAACTCCCATCGCATTTTTTGACGGAGTTTTTTACGAATCACATCAGGAGCGGGTTGGCAATATCGTCTATCAGGATTACCTGATCTTTTCCGATAAGGCCCTCTATCTCTGGGCAAGGGGGGCATCGAAAGATTATCTCGATCGCTTCACTCTCGGAGCTGTATCGGTGAACAGCCGAAACAAAGACAGCGCGTTTGCGACCATGAACCTCAAGATACGGCGCGAGGGCAAGGAGCCGGTGTTCGTGATTTTCGATATGGTCGAGATTCGCGAGGCCGAAACGATCATCAGGCTCCAGACTGCCATCGAATCAACCATAGAGGACTATCTCGGGGTCAATTATCGTCATGAGATTCCTCCCGATGCCGCCAGCATAATCCTGCAGGCGGCCCAGAGCGTCTGTCCCCCCCAAATGCTTTCCCTGCCTCATGAATCACCGGAAGCCCGGCGGGCACCGGTTCCCGATGCCGGGATCGGGTATGGTCAGGATTTGCTCGAACAGTATCGTGCAATGGGCGACCAGCCCGGTCAGCAGGCCCAGCCTTCCCAGGGGGTGCCAAAATCTGGCGGGATGGGTGTGCCTCCCGGGATCGGAGCCTCACCGTTTGCGGCGACAGGCGGACTCGAAGCGATGCTTCCGACCGATCCGGCTTCGCTCAAGCGGGTTGCCGACCAGATCAGGAGTATGGTTGGCAACGCTCCGTTCAAGCTTCGCGACCAGGTGATGAAAGACCTTCAGCACGTTCCCGGTGATGTGGCTACGGTGCTGACGGCGCTCAATGAGCTGCTGGCCAACATCGCCGGTAATCCCATGGCCGAGCGTTTTGTCATGAATGCCATCAAAACCGCCGTTGTGAATGATGGCATGATAGGCTCTCTTGGCAAAATCATGAAAATGACCGGTTTGGGCGGAGGCGGCGGTAAAAAAAGCCAGCAGCCTGTTTCACCTTATCAGGAGGGGGGGGATCATGCATCAAGGCCTCGCAAGAGTCCGTTCGAGGAGGAGTCGGAAGACGGTTCTCCGACGATCCGACGCAAAAAGATCAGCGTTCAGGATGATCCGGACAATCCAGCCTCAGCTCCTTTTGCCGGAAACGATGAGCCGATCACTTCACGTGGAGAGCGCAAGCCTGCCGCTCCGCCGGAAGAGAGTGTTACCCCTCGCGGTCGCCGCAAAAAACTCTCCGTCAAGATGGAGGGTGACAACGAGATCGCCCGCAAGCTTATGAGTTACGACGAATCGGAGCGGGACGATCCAGCTCCTGAACCGCATGAGCCTGCGTCCGCAGCTTCGGCCAGTCTGCCGGTGGGGGTGCGCAAGAAAAAACTCTCCATCAGGACTGACGAAGGGAGTGATGCTGAAGCCGATATCGTCAGTAAGCTGAAGAGTTACGATGAAGAGGAGCGCGGCGCGATTACTACACCGTCGAGCGTCGTTGAACCGGAAGTCGAAGCATCGTCTGAACCTGAGCCAGAGAGGCCAGTCAGGAAAAAGGTGCAGATTGTCGCAGCCGTGGAGCCGGATGTCAAGGATAAGCCTGACGCTGAAGCTGTCAGCGAGCAGGAAACGCCGGTGAAGAGAAAAGTGCAGGTTGTCGCGTCGGAAGAGCCTGCGGTCCGGGGCGGTGCTGAAGTTGCAGCCAAACCGGAGCCTGAGACTGAGCCGGAAGCACCGGCGAGAAAGAAAGTTCTGATCGTGGAGTCTGATGCCGAGCCGGCATCTGGCGCTCCGGTTTCGGAGGAGACGGTTGCGACTCCAACTCCTGAACCAGAAGCGAAGCCTGAACCTGAGAGTGTCGAGCCATTGGCTGTCAAGCCGGAGAGCGATATCGAGGAGATTGCCATCTCCGAAGAGGTGCTCATTGCCGCTCTCGGTGAAGAATCGGAGTCAGAAGAGCGTTCGGACGTGCCGGAGGAGTACATGACGATGGAGTCCGACGATCCGTCACGAAAAGTATCGAACGTGAAACCCTCCGAACAGCAGCGTCATTCTCCCGGAAAGTCTGGCCGCAGCAAACGGCGGGGGAAAAAATTCTGACGGCGACAAGCCGCCGGGAAGAAAAGTCATAGAGTTCCAGTCAAGTTTACACTATAGTTTTTCAACACTATGAGAATCATTCTTTACCTGGGCAAAGGCGGAGTGGGCAAGACCACCGTCTCGGCATCCACTGCGACAGCGATTGCCCGTGGCGGCAAGCGTGTGCTGATCATGAGCACCGATGTGGCCCACAGCCTTGCCGATGCGTTCGGCGTTGAGTTGAGTTCGACCCCTCTTGAGGTCGAGAAAAACCTCTTCGCCATGGAGGTGAACGTTCTTGCAGAAATCCGTGAAAACTGGACCGAGTTGTACTCCTACTTCTCCTCGATTCTCATGCATGATGGCGCGAACGAAGTGGTGGCCGAAGAGCTGGCTATCGTCCCCGGCATGGAGGAGATGATCAGCCTTCGCTATATCTGGAAAGCAGCCAAATCCGGCAAATACGATGCCGTGGTGGTCGATGCCGCTCCGACCGGCGAGACGATGCGCCTGCTCGGTATGCCCGAGTCTTATGGCTGGTACTCCGACAAGATTGGCGGCTGGCACTCCAAGGCGATCGGGTTTGCCGCACCGCTGCTCAACCGCTTCATGCCGAAGAAGAACATTTTCAAGCTCATGCCGGAGGTCAACGAGCACATGAAGGAGCTGCACGGCATGTTGCAAGACAAGAGCATTACCACCTTCAGGGTGGTGCTCAATCCCGAGAACATGGTCATCAAGGAGGCTCTGCGCGTGCAGACCTACCTGAACCTGTTCGGGTACAAGCTCGATGCAGCCGTGGTCAACAAGGTGCTGCCATCAAGCTCTACTGATCCCTACCTGCAAAGCCTCATCGATCAGCAGAGCAAGTATCTCAGGATCATCGATAACTGCTTCTACCCTGTGCCGATTTTCAAGGCCAAGCAGTCCTCCAAAGAGGTCATCAATACCGACAGGCTCTATGACTTGAGCCAGGAGCTTTTCGATGGGCGCAATCCTATTGAGGTGCTCTACTCGAACGATCGTACCCAGACGCTTGAAAAGATCGACGGCAAATATGTGCTCAGTCTTTACATGCCCAACGTGGAGGTTGACAAGCTTGCGGTCAACATCAAGGGGGACGAGTTGCTGGTCGATATCAACAACTTCCGCAAGAGCATCGTGCTGCCCAACGTGCTGGTTGGACGCAAGACCGAAGGCGCGGATTTCGAGCAGGGTATGCTGAATATCACCTTCTCGAACTGAGCGAAGAGTTCCGGGGATAAGCAAAAAAGCTGCCAACTGGCAGCTTTTTTGTTTTCAGGAGATCGGTCGGATCGATCAGTCAGATTTGATCGATCCGACTGATCTTAAGCTTTTTCGCCAGCCTTACCGGAACCGAAGAGTCTCCGCAGCTTTTCAGCAGCTCGGCGATGGGGCGGAGCAGGCGGGGGTGCTCCGGGTTGGCAATGTCGAGCAGTGGCACGAGCACAAACTTGCGCCGGTGCATTTCGGCGTGGGGTATCGAGAGCAATTCGGTTTCGATACACAGGTCGCCGTACAGAAGGATGTCGAGATCGATGGTTCTGGGGCTCCAGCGCTGATACTCGTCAGGCCGCCCGAGGTCGCGTTCGATGGCTTTGCACGCTGAACGCAGCTCGGTAGGGTCAAGTACAGTTTCGATGGCTGCCACTGCGTTGAAATAGCGCTCCTGGTCGGGATCGCCGAATGGCTCGGTCATGTACACTCGCGATACGCTGGTTACACTTGTCAGCTCAAGTTTAGCAAGCCGGTCAACAGCTCCCTGTAAATAAGCAAGCCGATCTCCGACGTTAGAGCCGATGCCGATGTACGCGGTCACCTGTTCCATCGTTTACCTTTTTTCAATGCAGTGCTCGGCTTCAGCGTAATCGCACAAGCCCTCAAGTGGAAGTGAGCGCTTGCGCACTTTCACAGTCACGCTCTCCAACACGGTCAACTCTTCAATCAGCCTTGTCGCTATTCGGTATGCCAGGGTTTCGATCAAGGCGGCCGGTTTGTCTGCTGCGATGACCTGTTCGATGATCGAATATGCTCGCTGGTAATCGACCGTCTTGCCGAGATCGTCAGTTTCAGCAGCCGGCACGCTGTCGAAGCAGAGCTCGGCATCTACCTCGTAGCGCCCTCCGAGACGTTGTTCCTCCTCATGAACGCCGTGTCGGGCGTAGAAAACGGCATTGATAAGCCGGGTGCTGGAACGGTGATGAAGCGGCATGGTCTGAATCGCTATTGATAGGAATGTTGCAGGAATGTAACCTATTCACGCCAGCCTTGCAACGATGGGTGATGTGGCAGCGAGAAACGGCTGGGAGCGGTGCTGAATACCAAAAAAACTGTTACCTTCTATTCTGATACGTTGCGGTCGCCGGCTAGGCGTCTTTTTTTCGCTAACCTCTCACTGAAAGAGCAGTTATGGCAGACAAAAGAACCAATCATGCTTTCCGGGAATTTTTCGAGTCCTGCCGCTTAAAAGCCATGCAGCTTGCGCTTGAAGAAGACCGGTACCAAGGCGATATTACCACCCAGGCGACCGTCGACGAGAGCCAGACCGGGGTGGGGCGTATCGAAGCCAAGTCCGAGGGGATTATCGCTGGTATCGAGGTTGTCAGGCAGGTGTTTCAGGCCACAGACCCGGAGCTTGAGTTTACGGCTCATGTCAAAGATGGCAAGCGGGTCTATCCGGGTGAGCATATTCTCGAAGTGCGAGGTCGTGTCGCTTCTGTTCTTTTCGGTGAGCGCACGGCGCTGAATTTCATGCAGCGCATGTCAGGCATCGCGACGCGCACGAACATGTATGTTGAGCGGGTCAGCCACACCAACGCGGCGATCCTCGACACCCGAAAGACCGCGCCCGGTTTGCGCTATTACGACAAGGACGCGGTGCGTATCGGTGGCGGCACCAATCACCGGTTCGGGTTGTTCGACATGATTCTGATCAAGGACAACCATATCGACGCTGCCGGCAGCGTCGATGAGGCGATCAACCGGGCCAAGGCCTACTGCAAGGAGTACGGCAAGAACGTCAAGATCGAGACTGAGGTCCGGAGCATTTCCGAGCTGGTGAGAGCCTGCGCCTGCCGGCCGGACATTATTCTGCTCGACAACTTCATGGTCGATGATCTGGCCGAAGCCGTGCGCTGGGTTAAAGCCAATGGCTACGGCGACATCCAGCTCGAAGCCTCCGGTAACATCAACCTGCACAATGTCGCCGAAATCGCGCTGACCGGCGTTGATTACATTTCCATCGGTGAGCTGACGCACAGCGTCAAAGCGCTCGATCTCTCCATGAAAATCGAACGAACCTGACCGGTATCGATGGAGATCGGGGTTGACATTGTTGAAATCTCGCGCATCCGGTCCGTGTACGAGCGTTCCGGCAAGGCTTTCATGAACAAGGTGCTCACCGCTGCCGAAACCGAGCAGTGCCTCGCTAAGCCTGATCCCGCAGTAAGTCTTGCCGGACGCTTCGCCGCCAAAGAGGCGGTCTCCAAGGCGCTCGGCTCCGGCATTGGTCACAAGCTTGGCTGGCATTCCATCGAAATACTCAACGACGAATCCGGCAAGCCCACCGTCACTCTGCACCCTCCGCACCTCTCCTGCCGTGTAAGCATTTCCATCTCTCACGACCGCCATTCCGCCGTGGCGATGGCGCTCGTGCAGCCTTTTTGAATCCGGTTTACAGGGGGATAAAAAAAGGCTCACCATGTCGATGAGCCCTTTACTAATTGTTGCGGACAAGCCGCAGTCGGGAGAGAGTCCGATTAACCACGGTGCTCTGGAATCGGCGTTGCCTCTGTGGTGATGGTCACCTTCGACTTGATCACGTCGTAGATCTTCTCCTTCAGGATCGTGTCGATGATGTAGTCCCTGAACTCTGCCGACTTGTAGGTCTCCATAAGCTGTTCTACGGTCAGCGAAACCTCTTTTTCGGCCTCTCGCTCGGCGAACGCCTTGATGTCCTCGTCGTTGACGTTCAGCTCGTTCTCTTTGGCGATCTTCTGGCTAACCAGGAGCCAGCGGGCATGCTTTTCAGCATTCGGCTTCAGGGTTTCGAGGAACTCGTCCTGGTCGAAGCTGTCGGGGAGCTGGCCGCCCATCTGGCGCTTGGCGTTTTCGAGCAGCATGTTCTGGAACGAAGCAACCATCGCTTTCGGAGTCGGAACCTGATGCTCTTCGATCAGTTTGGCAGACATCGCTTCGAGCAGATCCTGCTCGGACTTGTCGGTGAAGTGTGCCTGGAGCTGCAACTTGACGTCGCCCTTGAAGTCCTCGACCTTGTCGAAGCGCTGCTGGCTGATTTCGCTGACCAGCTCGTCGTCGAGTTCCGGAAGTTCGAGGCGCTTGACCTCCCTGACATCGACGCGGTAACGAACCGTTTCGCCACCCTCTTCCTTCGGCTCGACGGTCACCTCAGCGGAGTCTCCGGCTTTGCGGCCTTCCAGCGCCATGCGGAACGGGTTGTCTGCGGGCAGGTACTCGAGGTTGAAGTGGTGGTTTTCGTTTTTCCCATCTTCGACGGCGTTGCCTTCGGCGTTGAGTTTGGTGACGTCACCAATAATCGTGTCGCCTTCGCCAGCTGCTTCCTCAATGGTCACCATGGTGCCGTGGCCTTTGAGGATCAGCTTAATCTCGCGCTCGACGTCCTCGTCGGTGACGGTGTATTCGGCCTTGGTAAAGCTGTATCCGGCAAGGTCCTTCAGCTCGAACTCTGGATGAATTTCGTAGGAAATCTTGATGATCAGTTGATCGTCGCCGAAGTTGAAGCTGTCGATCTGGGCGCGGCTTGCCGGGTTGATCTTCTCCTCTTCTGCGATGGCGGGGAAGTGCTTCGAGGCCATCTTTTCAGCGACCTCGGCCTCCAGAGAGGGGCCGATCATACGCTTGAGCATTCCGACGGGGACATGCCCCTGGCGGAAGCCCTTGATCTTGACCGAACGGCGTGCCTCTTCGAGCTGGCTGTCGTATTCGGGCTGGTACTCTTCGGAAGTCAGGATGATTTCAAGCTGCTGCTCGGTGTCGCTGATATTGGTGATATTCTTTTGCAAGGCTCTTCGTGACCGGTTTGGTTGCCGGGCATCCTCTTGGTCATCCTGTGGCTCCGATGTTTCGGATGCAAAGATTGATCGAAAGGGATGTCCAGAAAAATTCTAAGCTTTAAATATAGGGTTTTTTCAATCCTTTTGAAAAAGGATGCTTCTCGCGTTTATCGGCTTTGTCTTGACGGCTTAACGGCTCGCTTTATAGATCAGCGTCGAAAGTTTTTCTGGACGGCTGATCATGGCGGCGGCTTCAGCGACATCGGCTTCGGACACTGCTTCGATCATCGCAGCTTTTTCGGCGGGCGGCTGGTGGCAGCCGTAGTAAAACACGTCTTGCGCTATGCGGGACATGCGGCGGGTCATCTTCTCCATCCCCAGAATCAGTGAGCCGAGCATTTTCGATTTTGCCGCCTTCAGATCGTCCGGATCGGGCGATTGCAGCGCTTTGCTGCCGAGCAGCGCCGTGATGGTTTCGAGCGTTTTCGGGGCTTTGCCCTTGTCCGTCCCCGCATAAATATTGAAGGTGGTCAGCTCGTCGAAGAAGGCAAGCGAGGAGTAGGCCTGATAGACCAGCCCACGCTTTTCGCGCAGTTCGAGATTGAGCAGGCAGCTCATGCCGCTGCCGAGCATCGCGTTGAGCACCATCAGACTCCAGAAACGCTGGTCGTCTCGCGGAATGATAGTTCCGAGCAGCAGTTGCGATTGGTAGATGCGCTTTTTGTGGGTTACCGAAAAGGGCTTGTAGTCCAAAATATCGAACTGCTTTCGCCTCGATTCTTCACTGGCTGGAGGTTCTTCCATGCTGCCGAAATGTGATTCGGCGAGACGGGCTACTTCGTCGTGGCTGATGTTGCCGACAGCGGTGACGAGCATTTTCGATGGCACGTAGTAGCGGCGCATGAAGTTGCGAAGCTTCTTGCGGCTGAAATGTTCAATGCTCTTTTCGGTGCCGAGAATCGGCGCGCCGAGTGGGTGGCCGGGGAACGAGCGCAGGTCGAACTCCTCGAAGATCAGCTCTTCGGGGGTGTCGTTGACGCTGGCGATCTCTTCGAGCACCACCTCGCGCTCCTTTTCGAGTTCCGCTTCCGGCAGGAGCGGATTGCAGACCAGATCGGCCAACAGGTCGAAGGCGAGCGGCAGGTGCTCGCGCAGGCAGCGCACGCAGATGCAGGTCTGCTCCTTGGTTGTCCAGGCGTCGATGTAGCCGCCCGCCTCCTCGATGCAGCGTGCGATGTCGATGTAGTCCCGCTTCTTGGTGCCCTTGAAGATGGCGTGTTCTATGAAGTGGGCCAGCCCTTCGAGTCCCTCCGGGTCTTCGCGTGAACCGGCGTTGATCCAGATGCCGACGGTGACGCTGTGCACGTAAGGTACCCTTTCACCGAAAATGCGCAGGCCGTTAGGCAACGTTGCGCTCCTGATGTCGCCCGAAGCAAGACGCTGTTCTGAGTGCCGGTCAGCGCCGGGTTGGGCCGGTATAGTAGTTTTTCTCACGATTGCGAATGGATTTGAGGGCAATGTACGGTTTATTCGTTTTATTCTTTTTATTATTGAAAACAAATTGGCGACGGGTTTTGTCGTCCCGGCTGCGGAACCGGGAAATCGTTTCGCGGTTCCGCTATTTTTCAGAAACTCCAGCAGATGTCAGCAACTCCTGTACTCATCACCGGCGCAACGGGTTACATCGGCTCGCGGCTTGTGCTCGACCTCGTCCGGAAATTTGGGGACGAGGTGCGGTGCCGGGTCGCCGTCAGGGCGAGTTCGGACGTTTCGTTCCTTAAGGGGCTGCCGGTCGAAATCGTACACGCCGACATGCACGACTCCATCGCGGTCGGCGAGGCGGTCAGGGGCGTGGAGGTGGTGTTCCACTGCGCGGGAATGATCGGTTTCACCAACAACTTTCGGAACCGCCTGCACGACACCAACGTGCTCGGCACGCGGCATGTGATCGACGCCTGCATCGAGCACGGCGTGAAGCGCATGGTGATGACCAGCTCGATTGCCGCCATCGGTTCCGCGACGGTTGACGGCGTGGTGGCGGAGTCCACCGAAGAGAGCGCGTTCACCGAATTGCAGCGTCACAACGTCTATATGGAGTCGAAGCACCTGGCCGAACTCGAATGCCGCCGTGGCGTGGCTGAGGGACTCGACGTGGTGATGGTCAACCCCGGCGTGGTGATCGGGCGAAGCCCCGAACCGGGGATGCCCGGCAGTTCGTCCAACGAGGTGATGCGCCTGATCTACGAAGGCCGGGAGCCGTTCTGCCCCGAAGGCTCGACAGGATTTGTCGATGTCCGGGACGTGTCCGACGCGCTCGTCGCCGCCTGGCAGAAGGGAAAATCGGGCGAGCGCTACATCATCGTCGGCGAGAGCCTTCCCTTCCGCGAGCTGTTCAGCCGCATCGCTGCGCTGCCCGGCAGCCGCACCGGCAAGCCAGTGGTGGTTGGCGGCCTGGTCGGCGTTCTCGCGGGAGCCGCCGGCGAGTTCTGGTCGCTCCTTTCCGGACAGTCGTCGTTCATCAGCATCGAAAGCATCCAGCAGGCCTCGCGTCCGGCGCGGTACAGCAACCGGCGCTCGATAGCGGAACTCGGCATGAGCTACCACCCGTTCGATGAAACGCTCAAAAGCGCCGTGGCGTTGTAGTCCGCAGATAAAATTTCACAACTCACACACCCCTGCGAAAATTCATGGAAAAAGAGAAGCCACAGCAGCCCCAGAAGCCGGCGGTCGATCCGGCCAAAGCCAAACAACTCAACCTGGCCATCGAGACGCTCGAAAAGCAGTTCGGCAAAGGCTCCATCATGCGCCTCGGCGACGGCGCGCCCGTCATCAGGGTGCAGGCGGTCTCGACCGGTTCGATGGCGCTCGACTACGCCCTCGGCGTCGGCGGATTTCCGCGTGGCCGCGTGACCGAGATTTACGGCCCCGAATCCTCCGGTAAAACGACGCTTGCCCTGCACGCCATCGCCGAAGCGCAGAAAGAGGGAGGCATTGCGGCGCTGGTCGATGCGGAACACGCCTTCGACCAGAGCTACGCCCGCAGACTCGGCGTCGATATCAACTCGTTGCTGGTCAGCCAGCCTGAGTCGGGTGAACAGGCGCTCTCGATTGTCGAAACGCTCGTCCGCAGCGGCGCGGTGGACATCATCGTGATCGACTCGGTGGCCGCACTTGTGCCGCAGGCCGAACTCGAAGGCGAGATGGGCGACAGCGTGGTCGGCCTTCAGGCGCGCCTCATGAGCCAGGCGCTTCGCAAGCTGACCGGCGCAATCTCCAAGTCGAGCAGCGTCTGCATCTTTATCAACCAGCTTCGCGACAAGATTGGCGTGATGTACGGCAGCCCCGAAACCACCACCGGCGGCAAGGCGCTGAAGTTCTACTCCTCGGTGCGGCTCGACATCCGCCGGATCGCGCAGATCAAGGATGGCGACGAGGTGATCGGCAACCGCACCAAGGTCAAGGTGGTGAAAAACAAGGTGGCTCCGCCGTTCCGGATCGCCGAGTTTGACATCCTCTATGGCGAGGGCATCTCGGTGCTGGGCGAGCTAATCGACCTGGCCGTGGAGTTTGGCATCATCAAGAAAGCGGGTGCGTGGTTCAGCTACGGCAGCGAAAAGCTCGGTCAGGGGCGCGAGAACGTCAAGCGCCTCCTGAAGGAGGACGAGACCCTGCGCAACACCATCCGCCAGCAGGTTCGCGACATGCTGACCGGAGAGCCGGCAGAGTAACTCGGAGCAAACCATGCGCATCGGCAAAATCGACATCGACCGCCCGGTCATCCTCGCGCCAATGGAGGATGTGACCGACCGCGCCTTCCGCCAGCTCTGCAAGCGGCACGGGGCGGACATCGTTTATACCGAGTTTGTAAGCGCGGAGGCGATCCGGCGCGGCGCGGAGAAGTCAATGCGCAAGCTCAGAATGGACGCACACGAGCGACCGGTGGCGGTGCAGATTTTCGGCAACACGGTCGAATCGATGATCGAGGCGGCGGCGATTGCCGAGAGCTTCGACCCGGACTACCTTGACATCAACTTCGGCTGCCCGGTCAAAAAGGTGGCCGGACGCGGCGCGGGCGCTGCGCTCTTGAAGGAGCCGGAGAAGCTCTCGGCTATTGCCTCGGCGGTAGCGCGTGCGGTGAGCTTGCCGGTGACCGCCAAAACGCGCATCGGCTGGGATCACGACTCGATCAACATCACCGACATCGTGCGGCGGCTCGAAGATGCTGGAATGCAGGCGGTGGCGGTGCACGGCCGGACGCGCAGCGATATGTACAAGGGCCGTGCCGACTGGGGCCGCATCGCCGAGGCGAAGCAAGCCTGCTCGATTCCGGTGATCGCCAACGGCGACATCTGGAGCGCGGACGACGTCGTGGCGATGTTCGCTGAAACCGGTGCGGATGGCATCATGATCGGGCGCGGCTCGATCGGTAATCCGTTTATTTTTTCGCAGGCGAAGCACCTGCTTCAAACCGGTGATCGCCTGCCGCTTCCGTCCTATCGCGACCGGATCGAAGCCGCGCGGGAGCACCTGCATCTTTCGCTGGAGTACAAGGACGAAAAGTACGGCGTGCTCGAAATGCGCCGGCACTACTCGACCTACTTGAAGGGGTTGCCCGGCGTCTCGAAAGTGCGTAACCTCTTGGTGCGCGAAACCGACCCGGCGGTGATCGTCGAGCTGCTCGGTCAGTTCGAGGCTGCGTGCGAAGCGCTCGACCGGGAGGGGCGTCTGAAAGAGGGCGGGGAGTTTCTGAACGACCATTCGCCCAAACTGATTCTGAATTACTAAACCATTCATCTATCTGATTTTATGAGCAGTGAAGCAGGCTATCGTGTAGCCGTTCTCGGCGCAACCGGCCTTGTCGGCAGAACCATGATCAAGGTGCTCGAAGAGTGCAATTTTCCCGTCAGTGAGCTGGTGCCGCTGGCATCTCCCCGCAGCCGGGGCGAAGTGGTGAAATTCAAGGGGCGCGAGTTCGTCACCGAAGTGCCGTCGCCGGAGATTTTCGAAGGCGTTGATATCGCCCTCTTCTCTGCCGGAGGTTCGGCCAGCAAGGAGTGGGCTCCGGTGGCCGCAGAGGCGGGCGCGATCGTGATCGACAACTCCTCGGCCTTCCGCATGACCGAGGGTGTGCCGCTGGTGGTGCCGGAGGTCAATCCCGAATCGATCTTCGACCGCGAGGGCAAGGCGGCTCCGATCATCGCCAATCCCAACTGCTCGACCATCCAGATGATGGTGGCCCTCAAGCCGCTCTACGACGCCTACGGCATCAGCCGCGTAGTGGTTTCGACCTATCAGTCGGTCACCGGCAAGGGCAAGGCCGGGCGCGACGCGCTCGAAAGCGAGCTGGCCGGAACCATGCCGGAGGAGTTCACCCACTTCCACCAGATCGCTTTCAACGCGGTGCCGCAGATCGACGCCTTCACCGAGAATGGCTACACCAAGGAGGAGATGAAAATGGTCAACGAGACCCGCAAGATTCTCGATGACCAGGAGATCATGATTTCTCCGACTACTGTTCGCATTCCGGTCTATGGCGGTCATGGCGAGTCGCTGAACGTCGAGCTGAAGCGCGACTACGAGATCGACATGGTGCGCGCCCTGCTCGCCGGATCGCCGGGCATCGTCATGCAGGACGACCCGTCCGCCCGCCTCTACCCGATGCCGATGACCTCCTACGAGCGCGACGAGGTTTTTGTCGGGCGCCTGCGCCCTGACTACTGGCACCCGCGCACCATCAACTTCTGGATCGTCGCCGACAACCTCCGCAAAGGCGCCGCCACCAACGCCGTGCAAATCGCCGAGCTGCTGGTGGGGAATTTGTAGGGATTTATAGCAGGATGGAGTTTCTTGTAAGGGCGACCGGTGGGTCGCCCTTTCTATTTTCGATGAATTTTATGTCGTCGGAGAAGGGCAGGCGCGAGGCCTGCCCCTACATGAATGGTGTGAGGACCCGGAAGTAGAAGCGTGATTAGCCTCAACCTGTCGAGTTGTTCAACGCCATAATTGCCGTGCTGGCGGCGCGGATAGTGGCAGTCGGCGATTTGCTTTTTACGGCGCCTTTTTCTGCCGAGACCCATTTGTGTATCTCAAGCGGCTCAAGCGTGCGCGGGGTTTCGCGTCCGATGCGTTCAATGGTTTTCGGACTAGCTGCTGAGCCTGTTACCATTACCGGTGTGTCACCGATTGGCGCACTGGTCAGCTCCGTTACGGCGAAGTAGTCGCGCTCGCTTGCATCCTTTACTGCCCAGTACCTGAAGTAGTCGATCTTTCCGTCAATCGAAATTGAGAGTGCCGCGTAGCGGGCTTCGAGTTCCAGCACTGCGAGCGGTTCACCCGTTCCAACCGATAGTCGGGCCAGCGGCTCCAGATGCACGCCGCTCGTCCTGACGTCGTGATGCTGTTGCAGTTCGCGCTCGATGAAGCAGGCCGGAGCGGACGGATAGAACAGCAGCATCCGGCGCGTCAGCTTATTGTCTTGTTCCGCGGCGGGCTCAAGCTTCATGTCATGCCAGCGCCACGATTCGAGATTGTTGAGAAAGTAGCCCGCTTCGATTCTGCACAGCTCATCACAGCTGCCGGAAGCGATCTGTTCGGGAAACCAGGCCGGAAGGGTGCGGATTTCCGCGGGAGAGAAAGAGAGTGCCACCGGCTCTTCGCGCCACTCCCTGAGCATCGAAACCAGTTTTTTGGCGAGCCTCATGCCTTTCGGGCCGCCAAGAGCATCCAGCCCGCCGTCGATGGTGCGGCACATGGTCATAGTGAATGAGCCGGTACTGGTTGATTTGACGCGTGCTACAGTGGTGCTGCCGGTGTCAAAGGCACAGGCGATCTGGCTTCTGCTCATCAGTCGAGGGTAAGATGCTGTTTGAGGCGTTCGAGTTTCTTTTTCCCGATCCCCTTCACTTCCAGAAAATCGTTAAAATGTTCGACTTTTCCCCCTTTTCGCTGACGGAACTCGACAAGCCGCTTGGCCATGACCGGGCCGATGCCGGAAATTCGCTGAAGCTGAGCGCTTGAAGCTGTGTTGAAAGCGATCGTGCCGGTCAGCTTTTTCTGCGGAGCCCTTTTTGTTGATGCTATTGCGACAGTCTGTTCAGGCTTTTCATTTTCAGTTGTGATGGGCAGGTTTTCAACCACCAATCGAGCATCGCTTATTCCGCCCGACTTCTTTTCCTGCAAAGCCAGGGCGAGAAGGCTATCGACATCGGCTTCCGAAAAACTGGCGGCTTCGGCTTGCTTGATTGCTGTGTCAGCGTCCTGCACCGCGCCGCTGTACTTCATGGTGCCTCCGAGCAGCAGGAAGAAGGTGAGGAGCGTGACGGCTATCATTTCAGCTCTGGTGATGCCGAGTTTGACGGCAAGATTGTTCAGAAAATTCATAGGGGTGAATTTCTGTTGTGTTGTGGAGATTGCCAGATGAACACGCGCTTGACCCGCTTTGAGACCGAGCAGAGCAGCTCGTAGCTGATGGTTCCGGCGGTGATAGCCTGCTCTCCGGCTGATGGGCCGTCCCAGCCGAAGAGCACGGCGGTGTCGCCAACGCTGATTGAGCGATCCTGACCGAGATCGACCATCGTCTGATCCATCGTTACTGTGCCGACCTGGCTATATCGTTTGCCATGAATCGAGACCTTTGCCCGGTTCGAGAGCGTGCGATGGATGCCGTCGGCGTAGCCCGCTGCGAGCGTGGCGATGCGCGTCCGTTCGGGGGCGCTCCAGGTGCGGCCATAGCTGATCGACGTTCCCGCCGAAACCTCCTTGACGAACATTACTTTGCACTGGAACTGCATCACCGGTTTGACCGGCACGTTCGTCGGTTCGGAGTCTACGGGGTGGCAGCCGTAGAGCAGAATGCCGGGGCGTACCATGTCGAGTCGCGCATCGGGCGTCGAGACAAGCGCGCCGCTGTTGGCTGCGTGCTTCAGCACGGTTGTTCCGGTGCGCTGCTCGTATCCATGCGCAATGTGCAGAAACTGGTCGAGCTGTCGGGCGGTGAAGCCGCCGGGCTTGTGGCCTTCGGCGAAGTGGGTGTAGATGCCGACGAGGTCGAGGTTCGGGCAGCGGTCGATCAGCTCCAGCAGGCTGTGCGCTTCTTCGGGCGTAACGCCGAGCCGTCCCATGCCGGTATCGATCTTCGCCTGCACCCGTAGCCGTCCACCGGCAGCGGCGGCTGTCGTTTCGGCGGCGCGAACGGTTTCGTGGTCGCAGACGGTCATCTCGACTCCGTGCTCAAGGTAGTGCTCGATGTGCCCGGCGAGCGGAGATGCGAAGGCGAGGATGCGCGAGTCGGGCTGCATCGCGTGGCTCTCTTTCAGCTCGATGGCTTCGTGGATGTTCGCCACGCCGAAGTCCCGAACGTCTTCCGCTTCGAGCGCCGCGGTCACCTCTGCAACGCTGTGCCCATAAGCATTGGCCTTGACGATGCCCATGACGCGACACTTCGGCCCTGCAATGTCGCGCAGGCAGGCGAGGTTGTGCCGGAGATTTCCGAGCGAGATGAGCGCTTCGGAGAGGTTGGGGCTGGCCGGGTCGGCGAAGCTGGAGTATTGTCGGGAATCGGCGTTCAAGGGGTGACGTTGATGCGGTTCATGTGATATGGATATGCTGTAAAAAACGTTTTTTGCACCTGATTGTCAAAACCGCTTTTAGCGAGCCTTTGACGGAAACGCTCAAAGATTGTTTTATGTATATTAAAAATCATAACAACTTCGACTCATTCTATCACGACTCATGACCAACGATATTTTCGACATTTCGGGCAACACTCCGCTGGTTCCTATGAAACAGCTTACACGCCAGAAAAAAGCGCGGTTCATGGCGAAGCTCGAATATATGAATCCCTGTATGTCGCACTATTGCAGAGTGTCGGCGGCAGTCGTGAAAGAGGCAGAAGAGCAGGGCCTTATCCATCCTGGCATGACGCTGGTGGACTGGACGTTCGGCACGAGCGGCATCGCGCTGGCGATGGTGGCTGTGAGCCGGGGCTACAAAGTACTGCTGGCCGCGCCGGATAGCATCTGCGGCGAGAAGCAGGAGGTGCTCAAGGCGCTGGGTGCGGAGCTGGTGCTGACCCCTGTGGACGCCTCGGGAGGCAATCTGCAAAGCTGCGTGGCGGTGGCCGAGAATCTCGTCCGCACGATGCCGAACGCCTGGTTCGCCAACATGTACGAAAATCCGGTCAGCCGACAAGTGCACCAGAGCGGCACCGGCCCGGAAATTTTCAGCCAGAGCGACGAAAAGGTGACCCACGTGTTCGTGCCGATGGCTTCCGGAGCCATGATTTCCGGCATCGGTCGCTACTTCAAATCGGTCAATCCCGACGTGCAGATTATCGGCGTGGAGCCGGTCGGCTCGATCTATCACGACCTGCACGAAGGCCGGAGCCAGGGGGGCGTGATCTCGTTCCAGCTTGAGGATATTGGCACTGTTCAGCCTACCTCGTTCTGGGATCCCGAGGTGATCGACCGGATTGTGCAGGTCAGCGATGCCGACGCTTTCAACTGTGGCCGCGAGTTGCTGCGGAGCGAAGCGGTGTTTGCCGGTGGCGCTGCTGGCGCGGCGATGTCTGCAGCGTTGCGCGAGGGTGACTCCTTTGGCAGCGATGCCTGCGTGGTGGTGGTGATGGCCGACTTTGGCGGCTACGACCTGTCGCGCATGTACAGCGACGAGTGGATGCGCCGCCAGGGTTTCTATCGCAAGGCCAAGACTGCGGTCGATCAGATCACCGCCGACGACATTCTGCTGCGCAAAGCTCGCAAGGTTCTCATCTTCGCTCAGCCAGAGCAGACGCTATCGGATGTGTTCGAGATGATGAAGCAGAACGACGTCTCCCAGATGCCCATCGTCTCGTTCGGCGCGCCCATCGGAAGCATCAGCGAGAACAAGATTCTCTCCATCCTGATTGAGAACGATTCGGCCATGAATGCCAAGGTCGTCTCCTTCATGGAGAAGCCCTTTCCGGTTTGCCAGCCTGACGCCAACATCTCGGAGTTGTCTGGAAAACTCCAGACCAATGCTGCCGGCGTGCTGATCAGCCTCAGCGGCGGACGGCTGCAACTGATTACCAAATCAGACCTTATCGACGCGCTGACCCACAAGTGAGGCGCGCCTGAATTATAGGGTTGTTTTTTTGGACTGATTTACTTATCTAAGCACTCCTGAACGTGCAGGCCTCCGGTACTGCCGATTGGCGGTTCCTGCACTCCGGAAGCAACGCGGTTTTGTTTTCTTATGTGTTCGGCATTCAGCCGACAGCAGCAGTTAAACTCTGAAATTGTTATCGGAATCCGTTCAGGCCGGTTCCTGTTGAATTTCATGCAAGCGCATGTTCGAGGGCATGACCATGCACTCAAACCATAGCGACGTTTTATGAAGGTAGAGTCCAGAAAAAGGCAGCACATACTCGAAGGCAAGATCAAGCCTGGTTATTGTGATGGTTGCGGTTGCATTACCGAGCAGACCTTTGTTGGTGAATGGAAGCCGAGCGACAAGCCGAAAGATGAGGATCCTCTTTTCGGACCATCTGCTAAAAAATCGAAGGATAAGAAATCGGCAAATGAGCAGGACTCGTCAGCTGCCGAAAACCAGTACTGGATTCGTTGTACGGCTTGCAATCAGGTCCATCTGCTCAAGGAGTGGCAGATCCAGATCGACAGGGAGCTGAACCCACACGAGCTCAAGCCGGAAGATTGTCAGGTGTATACTCCCCAAGGTATTTATGCTCAGGGGGATGCGGTGTATCACAAATCCCTCGACGAGGTGGGGGTGGTTCGTGAAAAGCAGGCTACCGGAAGCGGTGCGCATGTCATTATTGTAGAATTTTGTAAAAGCGGCAGGAAGCAGCTCCTTGAGAATGTACAGCTCAAAAAGGGCAACGGGAAAAGCTCCGAGTCGTTGACGGATATTATCAAAAACAAATTAAGACGCTAAGACGTCACAGATTACAGGTAAGGGGGTGAATTTCATTGGTCAGTGTTCAGATTAACGAGAATGAATCGATTGACAAGATGCTCAAGCGTTTCAAGAAGAAATACGAAAGAGCGGGCGTCCTGAAAGAGTATCGCAAAAAAGCATACTTCGTGAAGCCTTCGATCGATAACCGCCTGAAGCGTTCCAGAGGTAAACGCCGTGCACAGCGTGCAAATGAAGAGCGTAACTCCTGATCCCGCAGGCAATCAGTTCTGACAAGCAGCTCCTTCGGGGGCTGCTTTTTTTGTTTGTATCGTCAACCATAATCACGTATCCATGAGCGTCTTTCAGGGCGAAGTTTTGAGCCTTCCGCCGGATAAATCGATATCGCATCGCGCCGCTATCATCGGCTCGCTTGCCGAAGGAACGACCGAAATCACCAACTTTTCAGGTGGATTCGACAACCAATCGACCCTGTCGGTGCTGAAGGGTCTCGGAATCTCTGTCCGGCAGGAGGAGGTTCCCGCCGGTGACGGACGCATCGTTCGGCATGTCGTCATCGAGTCCAGCGGCCTCTGGAGCTTTCGCGAGCCGTCGGCTCTGCTGATGTGCAACAACTCCGGCAGCACGATGCGCATGATGGCGGGGATTCTGGCCGCGCAGCCCTTCCGGAGCGAGCTGGTCGGTGAC
>DRSQ01000118.1 GCA_011372505.1 Chlorobaculum parvum
CATCCTGACGATCAGCCGGAAATCAAACGGAAAATGCACAACGTTCTCCACTTCGATACCGAGGAGAGTGCCGAGTTCAGAATGTTCCACAAAAACGGGCCGCCATACAAATGGGCCATGCTCCGTGGCAAGCGGACAATCATCGGGAATGAGCCCTGCGTGGTGGTCGTCGTAACCGAAATCACAGAACTCAAAGTCGCCGAACAGCAGCAGAAAAAGCTTCAAGAGCAGCTGTTACAGTATCAAAAAATGGAACTGATCGGCCAGCTTGCCGGCGGCATCGCACACGATTTCAACAACGCGCTTGCAGCCATCATAGGCAACACGGAGCTGGTGCTCAACAAGCTTGACCCAGCCAACCCCGCCGTATCGAACATCAGGGATATTCATAAGCTCGCGACACGTTCGGCGGACCTCACCCGCCAATTGCTCGCCTTCGCGCGCAAGCAGGTAGCAATGCCTCAGGTGTTCAACCTGACCGAGGCGATTTCAGAGAGTCTGCTCCTGCACCAACGGCTCATCGACGACAACATCAAACTTGAATGGAATCTGTGCGACGAACCGATTCAGGTAAAGTTCGACCCCACGCAACTCGAACAGATTCTCTCGAACCTGCTGATCAATGCGCGCGAAGCCATCGCGGGCAGTGGATGCATCGCGGTCAAATGCGGCGGCGTACAGTTTGGGATGGACGATGTCGAAACCGGCGCTCCCGGACTTTCAACTGGGAACTATGCAAAACTTTCAGTCACCGATAACGGCAGCGGCATTGAAGCCTCCGTCTTGCCCCACATCTTTGAACCATTCTTCACCACCAAAGAGGTCGGCAAAGGCACGGGACTAGGGCTTTCAACGGTCTATGGCATCGTGAGGCAGAACAGCGGCCATATCGAGTGCCACTCAGAGCCCGGCAAGGGCACGACTTTCAACATCTGGCTCCCCCGGCATCAGGAACCGCACGAGGAGATGGACGTTCTTGCCGATAAACCGCAGGCTGAACTGAAGTCAAAAGTGACGATCATGGTGGTCGAGGACGAGCCCTACATCCTCAAACTGGTGCAGGATATTCTTGAAAGTTACGACTTTGCAGTGTTGACAGCGGCTGATGGCGACGAGTGTCTTCATGCAGCCGAAACCCGTGAGTACCAGATCGATCTACTCATAACCGACGTAGTGCTGCCGACCATGAACGGCATCGAGCTGAGCCAGGTGCTTCAAAAGGAAAATCCAGGCCTGAAATGCCTGTTCATGTCGGCTCACGCGCCAGAGAGCGCCAATGGTCAGAAAAAGCTCAGGGATGGCGTAGATTTTATCCAGAAGCCGTTCAGCATCGACGACTTCATCCATGCGATCGATCGGGTGCTAAACAGTGAAATCGAAAAGATTTAAGGGAGCTGCTAGCCTCACCCTACCAGACGCTTACCCAGCATTGACATGCTTCAGGACGCCTGACACATCCGCTTCCACCGCATGAGCGCGGTCGAAACGCTGCACGCGGGTCAGCGCATTCGGCACCGCAATGCACCGCAAACCGGCAGCTACCGCCGAATCCATCCCACGCCGCGAATCCTCGACAGCCAGACACCGCTCCGGCTCGACTCCGAGCTGCGCCATCGCTTTCAGATAGGGCTCCGGATGAGGTTTTGGCTGCTCCACCTCGTCACCGGTCACGATCACCTCGAAGTGGTCCAGCAGGCCGTGGGCCACGTGCATCAGCATCACTTTGTCGCGCCAGCTACCTGTCACCAGACCCAGCCGCACCTTGCCGGAGAGCACTTCGATAGTTTCGCGAACTTTCGGCATCAGCGGCACCGGGTGTTGCAAGCGCTCGACGAACGCCTCGTTGCGCCGGTCGAGCAGCGGACGAATCAGCTTCGGTGCAAGACCCAGATCAAGGGCGATTTCGGCGCTGTGCCGGGCGTTGCCCAAGTACTCGATGCCCCAGAACTCTTCGTCGATCCGCAACCCGACATCAGCAAAAAAACGACGCGTCATTTCGAAAAACACTGTCTCGCTGTCCACCAGCAGCCCATCGTTATCCCAGAGAATCGCTTCGACCATGAAAACCCGTTACGTCGTTGAATTGGAGGTTGCCTTTTTCCTTTGATGATTAAAAGTATCAATCTTCGTCAGCAATAAAAGCCCCATTCCTGCGCTACTGGAAACGGCACAATGCCATTTACCTGAAACACGAGCGATACAGCTTGTAGAACCGAATCGCCAGCTGGCGGATGTCACGGTCAGCTAAGAGGGCCAGTATCTGCCGGGCCACCAAGTGAGAGTTGTTGCGCATCAGTTCGTTGCGGTAAAGCAAGCGCATCAGGTCACCCATCGTCAGCCTCCAGGCCACATCGACCACCTTTTCGAGGCTGATAACCGGAAACGTGGTCGGCTCGCTCGACGTTACCTTGCGCACTGTCATCACCCGCTTGCCGTTTTCGTGGCGGATGAGAAAGTCGAAGCGCTGGCCCAAAGCGTCGTGCAGCAAGCAGACGCCGGTCGGCTTTTTGAGCCGCTCCTGTGGCGGCGTCTTGGCATATTCGGGCTTCGGATCGGTGCCGAGCCAGAGATCAAACGCCTCGAAGATGATTTGCGCCACCTCCTTGCGGTCAAGGAACTTGTTGACCTTCATCAGGAACACGAGCTGAAACAAGTCCTTCAGGAATGCCAGCAGCACACCGCGGCTATTGTTGCGCTTGAGCAGCGAGCGGTAGTCGCAAAATGCAACGTTGCAATAGACCATCATGCGCATGATGTCGCGCGGCTCCATGTGCTCCGTGCGAATCACAGGCACGAAGTTGTTGTACAGATCCCAGTCGCGCGAAGTGATATTGTTCTCACGCGCGTACTCGTTGAAAATCTGCGTGCCGGGATATGGCGTCATCGACATGAACAAGGTCTGCTTCAGCCCCAAGCCACGCGCGAACTCCGGATAAACCATCGTGTCGTCCACAGTCTCCGAGAGGTGGCCGAGGATGAAATAGCCCTCCGAACCGACGCCATACTTTTTCAGCAAGCCAATCGCGCTCGAAACCTCGTCGAGTGTATTCTGCTTGTTCATCAGTGCAAGCGTCTTCGGATTTGGACTCTCAATGCCGAGGCCCACCTTGCTCAGTCCGATCTTGCGCAGCTTGGGCAGAATGCGCTCGGCGCGGATCACATCCTTGGCCCGCGTCTCGGTGACGATCCGGAAATTGGTAAATCCCCGCTCGATCATGAGATCGCAGATTTTCTCGACCCGCTTGATGTTGGTCAGAAAATTCGCGTCCCATATTTTGAGCAGCTTCTTCTTTTTGGGATCGTGCAACAGGGCGATCTCCTCGACGACGTTCTCCGCACTCCGCCCACGCCACTGCTTGTGCATCTTGTCGTTCGCGCAGAAGGAGCAGGCCCATGGGCAGCCGCGAGAAGTGTAGATGGTGTCGATGGTGTAGTCGCTGCTCTTCTCACCGAAGCGCTTCGGGCGGAGCGAACGAAGCGGAAAGCGGATGGAATCGACATCCTTGATAAGCTCCCGCATTCCGGTATGGATGAACTCGCCGTTCTCCTTCCAGCAAAGGCCTTTCACCTCGTACGACGGCCCCTTTTCGACCAGCTCGCGGAAGGTCGCTTCGCCCTCGCCCATCACCACCAGATCGACGCATCCGAGATTGAGCACCTGTTCGGGCAGCGCGGTCGGATGAAAGCCGCCCACCACCACCGTCATGCCATGCTTTTTTGCGATCCGCGCCAGCTTCTCCGCATTGTTGAACCCCCCTGTCATCGAAGAGATGGCGACAAGATCGAAGGGCCGCAATTTCAGCAACTTCTCGAAGCTCTCGAAAATCCCGTCGTTGTAATAGTTCTCCGGCATCGCCATGCTCTCGACGATGTCCTCCACGGCGGCCGCCAGATAGCAGACACCGATGCAATCGCTGATATACCTCGGAAACGGCGTAACAATCGCCTGCGGAGCCTCGACAAAGCAGATGTTCTTGTAGTACGCCATAAAGTTGGATTGCTCCGGCTTGGGTTCAGATGAGGTGATTTGAAGGATAATGATGCAATAAACCAGCACCAACAGTTAAACTACATAACGCTAAAAGATACGTGATTAATATGAAAAATGAGGGGTTTTCAGCGAATCAGAAAACCTATAAACGCCATGTATAAATAGCAATCGCCCTTGGAGAGGATAAAGTTTTTACATATATTTTTCATGTAAAAGCAGGCATTCTGCAAAACACACCCCTAAATCTGTCGATACCAGCAAAAGGAACCTGACATGGAAAGCGTTGTAATGGGAATAATGATCGGCATCGGTATTGCTCTGCTGGCAGCGTTTCAGGGCATCGTGATTGCAGCGCTGAATAACGAGCCTGAACAGGTCGAGAATGAAGCGGCAGTTTGGGATCGTAGGAGAATCAGGAATGCCCTCAGTAACAAACTGCACAGAAAAAGCCATAATACAGCCACTGCGGGAGTCAACACATCCGTTCCAAGAGCATCAGGAACAACTAATAAGCTGCAAAAACCGAACCACATCCCGGCAAATCCTCCCAAGAGAGTTTCAAGCTGCATAAAAAGGCACCCGAACTCTCCTGTTGATTGAAGAGATCACAACCGACTCACTAAACCACTGGTTTAGTACGCACTAAAAAAGCTTTCCTTTATCATCCCCCCTCTGACGCAACCCTCTGCCTCAG
>DRSQ01000119.1 GCA_011372505.1 Chlorobaculum parvum
CTGCAGCACTTCGGTCATGTAACGCTTGACGCTGCCCCAGTTCTGCTCAAGCTCTTCAAGCACATCGAGCTCAGCTCCCCAGAGGTTGTCACACACCTTCCGAGGCTCATGCGCGAGAGGCATATCAAAGCTGTCGGCAAGTGAATGGGCAGGGTCAGTGCTCAAAACGAGGGTCTTGTACCCGAGTTCGGCGCAGCGCAACCCTGTGGCCGCAGCCGTCGAGGTTTTGCCAACCCCACCTTTTCCCGTCATCAGAATCAGCCGCATAAATCCCCCTTCACGTTCATTTTTCTACGCCTGTAGAAAAAACGCCGGTCAGGAGAAAAAAGTTTGCGCATTTGTGGAGTGGCGCAATACGAAGCTGATCAGAAAAACTGGGCCTCAGTCTTGCGCAGAATCATCGCATACTCGTTCAAATCGGTCATCGGCTTTCTTTTGACCGACAGGCTCCACTCCGCCTTCAACCAGTCACCGGCTCCGGTCTTAAATCGCGAGTAGAACATGAGCACCGACTCCAGTGGTTTCTGACGCTCAAGAGCCAGCGTAAACTGGGCATAATCGTCGGGATGAATAATATCGGAAAGCGGCACGGAGGCCAGAGCGCCCGGTTCATACCCCAGGAACTTTTCAATCGAGCTGCTCAGATCCACAATCTTCTCTTCATCATCAAGAACAGCATATGCCTCGATGGCCGGTTTGAGGCGCTCCTCGAAACGACCGATATGCACTCGAACCTGCCGCAGAAGATTGTCGATATCCATCCGGTACCGGGATATGGCAAGAGCATCGCTGATAGGACTGGACTGCTCTCCGACAGCGTGACCAGTAAGGATCCAGTCAACATCAGCCCCATCCTTTTCAAGCCGCTCGATCATCTTTTTGCCCGGCTGACATTTACCCTTGAGATACGGCGTCATCTGCGCCGGATATTTAATACCAACGGCCCTGCAAAAAGCGTTAACCGAACCGTGTTTTTTCAAAATATAGTTTCTCAGGCGGTGCTGAAATCCACTGGTTGCTGTCATGATCGTCAGGAATACTGCCCGTTAATCGTTAAAAAAGCGCGGCAGGCAACACACACCATGGATGGCCACCTGTCGAACTGAGGCATAGCATAAATAACATTGAAAAAACGAGATGGAAACACCTGAAAACATCGAGCCAAAAGCTATTGGGCACGCTTTTAGTCAGCTTGCCCGATACAAGCATTGCCCCCCGAACAAGCCAGACTGTTCTGACCGGGCTCTCTCACTATGATTCAAAGCTTCCTCAGCAAAAACTATACATCAAGTATACACAAACTTATATAAGATTAAAAGTCCTGCCCGATCAGGACAAATACCTGCAAGCACCAATAATAAAGGAGCTTGCAGGTATTCGCGCTTTAAAGCAAGAATCAAAATGAGGAAAAAACGCATGAACTACGTTAGCCTGTAAAGGCATCAATCTGCGGCACAGCAGGAAGGTGAAGACTCTATATCTGCACCTGGACGCCGATTTCAATCACCTGGCCAGAAGGCAGGTCGTAGTATGCCGTGGCACTCAATGCATTGCGACTCATCAAGGCAAACAGTTTTTTACGCCAGACGCTCATCTTCGATTTGATGCCCGTCACGATCTTTTCCCGGTTAAGGAAGAAGCTGATGGCCTCGATCTTGAAGTGCATTCCCTGCTGGTTCGCCAGAGCGAGCACCTGCCGGATGTTGGGATACTCCATAAAGCCGTAACGAGCGGTAATCTTGTACAACCCGTAATTGAGCTGAACAACCTCCACCTTTTTGCTGTTCGGCACCCTCGGCACCCTCTCGGTAGAAAAGTGCAAGAGCCCGACTTCGGAATGCAGAATCTTGTTGTGACGCATATTATGCAACAGGGCCATGGGAACCACATCCGGGTTGGCCGTCAGGTAAATCGCCTGTCCCTTGATGCGCTGCGGCTGCTGTAATGACAGACTTTCGACAAATTCGCTGACCGTGAGGGTACGATCGTTGATCTGCTTGTAAAGAAGCTTCCGCCCCTGCTTCCAGGTCATCATGAACATGAACAGCGTCAGGCCCATAACCAGCGGAAACCATGCGCCATGAAACAGCTTGCTCATGCTCGCGCCGAAAAAGGAGAGATCGATTACCAGGAACATGCCCAGCAGACCAAACGATGCAAACGGGTTCCACTTCCACATATGCCGCGACACAAAGAAAAAAAGGATGGTCGAAATCAGCATCGTGGTGGTCATCGAAGCACCATACGCGGCAGCCAGCTTACTCGAAGAGCCGAAGCCGAGCACAAGGCTAATCGTAGCGATCATCAGCCCCCAGTTGGCTGCTGGAACGTAGATCTGACCGATGTGGCTGGCCGAAGTATGCCGCACCGTCAGGCGCGGAAGATAGCCGAGCTGAATGGCCTGCTGAGTCAGCGAATAGAGGCCGGTAATCAGCGCCTGCGAGGCGATCACCGTAGCGACTGTGGCCAGCAGCACCATCGGAATCAGCGCCCATTGCGGCACGAGCGCGTAGAACGGATGGTGCGAAACCGACGGATCAAGCAGCAGTAACGCGCCCTGACCGAAATAGTTGAGAAGCAACGCAGGCAGGACGAACAAAGCCCAGGTCAGACGGATCGGGCGTCTGCCAAAATGGCCCATGTCGGCATACAACGCTTCAGCACCGGTCACAGCCAGAAAGACTGCGCCAAGCACCATGAAACCGTACACCTGATTGTTCATCAGAAACGACAGGGCATACCAGGGCGAGAAGGCTTTGAGAATTGCAGGATATTTGAAAATCTGAATCGCGCCGAGCGCGCCGAGAGAAAAGAACCAGGTCAGAATGATCGGGCCAAACAAAGCGCCAAGCCGCGCCGTACCGTGATGCTGGAACAAAAACAGGCCGGCAAGAATGCCGACCGTCACCGGAATCACCAGATCTGAGAAAGTAGGAGCAATAACCTGAAGCCCCTCGACGGCGCTGAGCACCGAAATAGCCGGGGTAATCATCGCCTCACCGCACAGCACGGAAGCGCCGAACAGGCCGATGCCCACCAGGAACCAGCGCTCGCTCTTGTTCTTCTTGCTATGGGAAATAATCAGGGAGGTCAGGGCGAGAATGCCCCCCTCGCCTTCGTTATCGGCCTTCATGATGAAGGTGAGATATTTGAGGGTAACGATCAGCAGCAGCGCCCAGACCAACAGCGAAAGGACGCCGAGCACATTGCCCTGGGTCACCGGAATGCTGTACTCACCGTGGAAGCATTCGCGAATCGCGTAAAGCGGACTGGTACCAATATCACCAAACACCACACCCAGTGCAGCCAGCGACAACTTGGCTAAACGCTTGAAATCAGATTTTCCGGAAGAAGAGGGTAAATGGGAATCTTCGGATGTTGTTGACAACATAGAGCAGAAATGTCTTGTTACCACAGGCCAGCTCAACACACGGTGCGATTGTAAGAGTGCGCTCTTATTTGACGCGTATAACCCGGCTGACATGAATGAGCGCTGTTGTAATGCTCATTGGCTGCGGAATACTAATCCAAACCGAGGAATATACACAATAGTCCTCAATTGCAAGCCGAAGCCATTCCGGGCACATCAACCGCCAATCTCCGGCTCAACGCTCCGGCGGAATCAGCTCATCGAGCACCGTAGCCGACAGCGAGTCGCCAAGCGCTGCTGCCCTCGTCAAGTCGGCAATCGCACCTTGACGATCCCCGGCAAGCCTCCTGACCACCCCACGGTTGTACCAGCCTGAAGCATCCTCTGGAAAAGCCGATACAACCCGATCAAGATCGTTCAAGGCTCCGGCATGATCACCAAGCGTAAGGAGGGCGAAAGCGCGGTTATTTCGGGCGGCGACCATTTCCGGATCAAGCACCAGCGCCTTCGTATAATCCTCGACCGCCCGCTTCGCGTCATCCATCGCAACACGAGCATTGCCCCGGTTATACCAGGCAACCGCGTAACGCGGATCGATCGTCACAGCAAGCGTGAAATCCTCGATAGATCCGGCCAGATCGTCCTCCAAACCCCTGGCGAGCCCACGATTGTTGTATGCCCCGGCAAGCACAGGATCAAGCTCGATAGCACTGCTGAAATCGGCGATAGCTCCCTGGTAATTGTTCATGGACATGCGCACCGCCCCACGGTTGTTCCAGCCGACTACGTCGCCTGGAATAAGCATCTGCATTATCCGGGCTTAGCCGTAATGCCTGGGAAAACAGCTCGATCGCACCATCATAATCCCCTTGCTGGCCAATCACAATGCCGCGATCAACCAGCTCTTCAGCCGGAGTGCCAGCCCTGGCCTCCTGCACAAAGCAAAGAAAGCAGATCGTCAGCACCATGAAGCACTGCATCAAGCTTCTGCAACGCATGGTACGATAGGTTATCACTTGTCAATACTCTCCCGAAATGATCGGTCATTAAACCCCACGGTTTATTAACCGAATCGACGCCTAAACACTTCCCTGATCTATCAGACAATTCCGATATGCGGAAAGCGCTGACATCAATCCAACCCGCATGTTGCACGCCATAACCTGCAAGCACAACCATCGCTTTAACCAACGATAAAAGGTGGCAAATCATGCCAGACACACAGCTCACCCTCAAGCTATCGGGAAGCAGCGATGTGGGTAATTTCGTTTTTGAATATCTTTTTCTTATAATTAAAGACGCGCTTCGAAAAGAAAAGCAAACCAGCGCGCTATCCAAACGCTTTACAGCCCTTACAGGAACACCTTAAACCATGCAAAACCATCGACAGGATAGCGGCGCAAAAAACTGGATATGAATATGCATAACAAACACTTTGTCTTATCAGGGCTGATCGCCCTGGCGCTCTCAATCAGCACTCTTCTCTCTCCAAACGGCGTCTTTGCTCGCCAGACCACTCAAGATACCAAAGCAGCGAAACAGGCACCCAAGCAGCCAACCGCCAATGGAAATAAATTTCTTGTTGCTACAGGAACCGCTTCCTATTATGCCAACGCTTTCCATGGCAGGCAGACAGCAAACGGCGAGATTTTCAACATGAGAGAGTTCACCGCTGCGCACAAGTCGTTGCCCTTTGGCACTATCGTCCGAGTCACCAACCTCAACAACGGCAAAATGGTATTCGTGACCATCAATGACCGTGGTCCCTACGTCGGCAAGCGCATCATCGACCTCTCCAAAGCCGCCGCAAAGCAAATCGACATGGTCGATGCCGGCATCAGCAAGGTCAAAATCGAAGCCTACAACTGATCGGCAGCTCTCGACCTGAGCCATCGTCAGTCATGAGCCTGTGCTGTCTCATCATGCGATGAGACAGCACAGGCCAACCGCCTCACCTCGCCCCCGGAAAGTTCACACACCGTTCACACCCTGTCTCCCCTTTTCACTGTACCTTTCGGCAAAACTTTACCCGAACGGCTATGCAGTGGCTTTATTGCGATTTTCACATTCATACGACCTGGAGTGATGGTTCGTGCTCGATCGACGAGGTAATTGATCTGTACGGCGAAGCGGGATTCGACGTGATCGCCATCACCGACCACGTGCTCGACACCGAAAGCATCACAAGATACGGACGCCCGATATCGGAACTTCAGGTCATGGACAGCTCGCAGTTCAGCGAGTACCAGGCTGCCTTGTGGCAAGGCGCTCGTCGAGCCTGGGAGCGTTACGAAATGCTGCTCGTGCCGGGCATCGAGCTGACCAACAACACCGGGCGCTACCACATTCTGGCTCTCGACATCAAAGAGTGCATCTCGCCCGACCTCCCAGTCGAGGAGATCATCGAGGCCATCAGACGGCAACATGGCATTTCAGTCGCCTGCCACCCGTACATCCGGAACCACTCGGGCGAGAATCCCTCCTACCACCTCTGGCAAAACCACGAGCGGCTCGCATCGATGTTCGATGCGTGGGAGGTAGCTAACCGCGACGACCTGTTCAACGTGGTCGGCCTGAAGAAGTTCAACTACATCGCCAACTCCGACTTTCATGAGCAGCGCCATCTGCTCTCATGGAAAACGCTGCTACGATGCAAAAAAAATGTCGAGTCGGTCAAGGCGGCCATCAGAACGAACGACCAGGTATCATTGTTTCTCTACCGCGGAGGAAAAATCCGGCCGGTCACTGCCGGATAGCTTCGCACTTGACAGCGTAACCGATTGAGTACCACATGACCGCTATTTCCCGAAAGCTTGTCGCCCTGTACGATTTTCTTGAGCACCTTTGGGAGCACAAACGCACGGAGCG
This sequence comes from Chlorobaculum parvum, assembly GCA_011372505.1. Taxonomy (GTDB): domain Bacteria; phylum Bacteroidota; class Chlorobiia; order Chlorobiales; family Chlorobiaceae; genus Chlorobaculum; species Chlorobaculum parvum_B. Next base: position 6,239 of record DRSQ01000119.1, read on the forward strand.
CCTCATCGCGCGTCTGCTGATCACGGTCTTCCTGACCTCGCTCATCCTGATCGAGCTTTCACGGCAGGGATTGCTGCCTGACCAGCTCGCCGCTCTTTTGCCGCACAGCCACTTCTACGCCATCAACGTTGCTCTCTCCATGCTGCTCGGTCTCGAAGTGTTCGGGCTGGTCTTCAGCCTCGCCAGCTCGGTCTCCGTGTCGGTCGGCAAACAGTTCGAGATTCTGTCACTCATCCTGCTCCGCCACTCGTTCAAAGAGCTGGTTCACTTCAGCGAGCCTCTTCACTGGGACAGCTCCACTGAGACTGTGCTGCACATGCTCTCGAATGCTGGTGGCGGTCTGGCGATCTTCCTCCTGCTCGGCGTTTATTATAAAATGCAGAAGCATCGGGCCATCACCTGCGATATCGAAGCTGCAACCCACTTCATCGCCTCGAAAAAGGTTATCTCGCTGCTGCTCCTGGTGCTCTTCAGCTTCATCGGATTCATCGACGGCGTCCGCTACCTGTCGGGAACCTCGCTCGAGAACTTCTTCTCGCTGTTCTACACGATTCTGCTCTTCAGCGACGTGCTGATCGTGCTGATTTCACTGCGCTACAGTTCGGATTACCCGATCGTGTTCCGCAACTCCGGCTTCGCCTTCGCCACGGTGCTCATCCGGCTCGCCCTCACCGCCCCGGCCTACTTCAACGTGGTGATCGGTATCGGCGCAGTTGTGTTCGCCATTGGCATCACCTACGCCTACAACCGCTTCGAGAAACCGGAGTTAAGCAACTCCCCATGCGAATGACCGTCCCCTTCTGCACGTGACGCTGCGGATCTGCTGGAAAAAGCTTCACTTGATCGGGATATTTCCGTTTCTTTAGAGCGGAACTGATGAACGCACAAAGCAAAAAGCCATGGAGAAAAATCAGGAATCGGCAACCAAAATGGCCATGCAATTTCTGGCCGAAGCAATCGGTCAGTGCCCGGCCGGGCTTGAAAAAAGCACCAATCAGGATGTCATTTTCGCCGTGGTCGGTTTCCAGTTCGGCGCTGTGCAAAGCGCCGCCTACGTTGCCGGACTCGACGAACAGAGCTGCACCGACATCGCCGGAGATGTTCTCGCGCGGATCAACGGCTTCGAGCAAGAAGTGGTCGCCCAGTTCCTCTCCGTCATGCCGATGCTCGCCCACAAAGAGTACCCCCCGATCGGTATCGGCGGTCAGGCAATCATCCGCTTCTACAACGCCAAAGAGGACAAAGAGAAGCTCACCGCCACCGATGCGCTGCGCGAAATCCTCCGCCAGATCGACGAATCGTGACTCGTCCGAAGTGAGGATTCCGGCTTGGATTGGCAGAACCCCATCTTCCGAATTGGCATACGCATCCGGTAACGAACGACAAAAACGTGCACCGATCAGTTACATTTTTGTAACTTGGCAAATTTTCGCCAATCTCGCCGATCATCCCGCGCAGTTATCATGAGTACAGACCCGATCACGATTTTCCGCAAAACCTGGGCAACCTACCAGAAGGTCATCAGCAACAACCTCATGTTTCACCGCGAAATCTCGGCTGCGGTCTCGAAACTGTTCAAAACCAACCAAGCCCCGCTCCACCTCATCGACCTCGGCTGCGGCGATGCCTCACACATTCTGAAGCTCCTCAAACCCGGCCAGCTCGGCGAATACTGCGGATGCGACCTCTCCCAATACGCTCTCGACGAAGCCCGCAAAAACCTCGAACCGTTCGGCGTCGCAGTCAACCTGTGCTGCAACGACATGCTCTCCCTTTTGCAGCAGGCGCCCGGCAAACATTATGACGTCGTTTACTCCAGCTACGCCCTTCACCATTTGCAAACCGAAGCCAAACAGAGCTTCTTTACCGAGTGCCGAAGGGTTCTGCGCGACAATGGTTTCGTGATCCTGATCGACATCATGCGAGATGAAGGGCAAACGCGCCCGGACTATCTTTACAACTACAACAAAACGGTGAGAAATCAGTGGAATGCTCTCACGCCCGATGAACGGAACCAGGTACAGGAGCACATCAGAAGCTGCGACTTCCCCGAGCCGGCATCAGTGCTTGAAAAACTTGCCCGCAACGCAGGATTCTCGAAATGTCGCCGGCTGGAAAAGCAGACCTGGCACGAGGCCTGGTGCTTCGAGGCGTAAAGACGGCAAGATGCAATAAATCACGTCATCGGTCCGATCATGATGTCATCGCACGACAACTCCACCATAAACCCCCCCCCCTCCTGCACGTCAAGGCAATCCCTGAATGCGGGCAAAACGGCAAAGTGAGTGCAATTTTGTTCGACCTGGACGGCAGAGTGGTAGTGCCCGCTCAAGCAGGCGCGGACATTCGGATAGCGCAACAACATCGCGACGACCTCTTCGTGGTTCCACAATAGGCCGTGTTTCTCATCGGTGGTTTCTTCAAGCAGCGGCAGGTGGCTGAGGATGATGACCGGCTCTTCGTTTTTCAGCGCGAGGCCAAGTTCTGTCACAAGCCATTCGAGCTGGCGGCTGCCGACGGCTCCGCAGTAGAAGGGAGCTTTGACGACGTCGCGGTAGTATTCGAGAAGGTTGCGGTCGGCTTCATTCTGTGGTTCGTTGACGGCTGAAACCTCCATGCCATCGAGCACGATGAAGCGAGTGCCGTGCGAGCTGAAGGTGTAGTAGAGGGTGTCGAGGCCCATGACTTGGCAGAATCGCTCGGGTGGAACAGCAAGGCAGTGGTTACCTGCGACGTGGTGCATCGGGCCGCCGAAGCAGGCGAGCATGTCGCGCACGGCCATCAAATCCGCCTCGGCTTCGGGGCCTCTGCGGCTGATGAGGTCGCCGAGCTGGATGACGAACTCCGCACCGGCTTGTTTCCATTGCTCGATACACCGTTCGAGACCGGCTTCTGTCCGGTTGCCGGTCTCGGTTTCGGGGTTGTAGTGGATGTCAGTGACGATGCCGAACCGGAGCGTTTTGCTGTCCGTCTGGTTCACGACACCTCTCATCATACGTCGCCGAATTCAGAGAGGTAGCGCTGGATGTAGTCGTCGATGTCGCCGTCGAGCACGTTCTCCACGTCAAAGCGCTCGTAGTTGGTGCGGTGATCCTTGATGCGACGGTCGTCGAGCACGTAGCTGCGAATCTGGCTTCCCCACTCGATTTTCTTCTTCTTGCCCTCAATCTCCCGCTTTTGTGCCTCCTCCTCTTCGCGCTTGCGCTGGTAGAGCTGGGCCATGAGCATCTTCATCGCCCGTTCACGGTTCTGGAGCTGCGAGCGCTCCTCCTGGCAGCCGACGACAATGCCCGAGGGGATGTGCTTGATGCGCACGGCGGTTTCGACCTTGTTGACGTTCTGGCCGCCCTTGCCACCGCTGCGGAAGGTGGAGAGTTCGAGGTCCTCCTTGCGCACTTCGATATCGACGTCCGGCGGCGCTTCGGGATAGGTGAAGACGCTGGCGAACGAGGTGTGGCGGCGGGCGTTCGAATCGTAGGGCGAAACCCTGACGAGCCGGTGCACACCGTTTTCGGCCTTAAGGTAGCCGTAGGCATAAGGGCCTATAATTTCAAGCGTTGCGGTTTTGATGCCTGCGCCTTCACCCTCCTGATAGTCGTCTGTAAAGACCTTGAAGCCTTTGCGCTCGGCCCAGCGCATGTACATGCGGTAGAGCATCTCGGCCCAGTCCTGCGCCTCGGTGCCGCCCGCCCCCGCGTGGATGACGATCATGGCGTTACCAGCGTCGTCCTTGCCAGAGAGCATCTTACGGAACTCCATTTTACCCAGCTCCTCCTCGATGTGGTCGAGCGTGGCGTCCATATCCGAAACGAGCGATTCGTCGCCGAGTTCGATAGCGATCTCGATCTCCTCACCGGCATTGTGCGCGGCGGTTTCGACCTCGTCGAACTCGTCGATCCACGACTTGTGCTCTTTCAGCTCCTGAATCAGCGCATTGGCCGTTTTCTGGTCGTTCCAGAAGTCGGGCGCAGCCGAAATCTTTTCGAGGTCGCTTATTTTCTCTTTGCGTTCATCGATGTTAAAGATACCCCCGTAACTGGTTCAAGCGGTGCTCGATGGCATGGAGGCGATCTTTTTCGGGGTCAAACATGGTCGTCAAATCAAGATTTGTGTAAAAATAGTTTGCCGAACGGTCTTGGCAGGTTCGGCACAAGGCCGGACGCTTCAAGACACTTCAGCGAGGAATGAATATAAGCATTTCAGCTGCTCATGGAAGGGGTGGGTTGACAGCGGCATTTCCATGAGTAGTTCCAGAATGGTGGCGACTGGCGGGTTTGCAGGGATGAATAGCCTGATGCATATTGATCTATAGATGGAACATGCGCTGACAACGCTTAACCTCTTGCTCATGAATGGCCTCTTAAATGCTCGTCCCCGTTTTTCGACAACCTCGGTACCGATGCTGTCCGTCGTGCTGATCGCGACGTTTCTTGTGATGGCCGGTTGCCGTTCGGACCAGAGCGATGCCCCCGATCTTTCGGCCTACGAGTACCGCGACACCCGTGATCTGGTTCGCTTCACCTATGATGCCACTCGGATACTCAAACGCGACGGGCTCAAAAGCTTGGACTATTTCCGCGCCAACCGTGACCGCTTCCGCACCTCCGACGTCTACCTCTACATTTATGACGAGCAGGGCAACAATCTGTTTCATGCCGGAATGCCCTGGCTTGAAGGCAGGAATCTGTCCGATCTGAGCGATATCAACGGCAAGCAGGTTTTGCGGCTCATCATGCAAGCGCTCGACGATCCCAACAACCCTCACGGATGGGTGCACTACTCCTGGTGGGAGCCGGGGAAATTCTATCCTGTCCCAAAATCCTCCTGCCACTTCAGGGTGACAACTCCGGAGGGCAAGGAGCTCTTTGCCGGCGCGGGCATCGACTACCCTCACGAGGAGAAGGAGTTTGTACGGATCGTCGTTGACGGCGCCGTATCGCTGATCGAAAAAAAAGGCCCGGAGGCCATCTCCGAAATTGCCGATCCAACCTCCTCGTTCAATTTCCGCGACGTCAGAGTATTCGCGTTTTACCCTGACGGCACACTGCTCATCTCCCCTGTGCTCGACGACCGCGCAGTGCCCATCCAGCTGCTGGAGTGCCGTGACGAGGTCGGCAACCCGACCTTTGCCAATGCAGTAAAGCGCCTTGAAAACAGTGAGAACGATTGGTCGGTTTTCATGGCCAAAAGCCGCTACCAGCGGGGGCTTGTCAAGAAATGCCTTTACCTGCGCAAAACTCATCTGGAGGGCAAACTGCTTTATGTCGGCGCTGTCACTGACCTTCCCCAGCCACCATAAACCACCCGGCACCATGAAGTCTGAAGATGCAAAGCACATCGAATACGGGTTCAATGAAATGCCGCCGCCCGGACAACTGCTGATTCTTTCGCTGCAGCATGTCATGCTGATGTTCGTCTCGATCGGCCTGGCGATTATCTTTGCCGGGCAGATCAACGGATCGACCGAGTTTACCGCGACGCTGGTGATGCTCTCCATGATTGCGGCGGGCATCGGCTCCATCATCCAGTCAGCCGGTTTTCCTTACATCGGCTCGGGGTATCTCTGCCCAAACATCTGCGGGCCATCCTACCTCAGCCTCTCCCTTTCTGCCGCGTGGGTCGGCGGCATGCCGCTGGTCAGGGGTATGATTTTTCTGACCGGGCTGGTCGAAATGGCTTTTGCCCCACTCGTTCACAAGCTCAAGAACATCTTTCCGCAGTTTATCGTCGGCCTTGTGGTCGCCATGGTCGGCGTGAGCGTGATCAGGATGTCGGTCATCTCCTTTTTCGGCCTTGAATTCAGGGCGGATGTGGTCAGAGGCGGCGATATCGCGATTGGCGCCATCTCCCTCCTGGTCATGGTTTTTTCCAATATCTGGGGACGCGGGCTCGTACGTATTTACTGCCTGCTGATAGGCATGATCGTTGGATGGATCGCCTCTTTTATCATCCTTCCGGAGTATTTTCTCAAACTCCAGATTTTAAAGAGCTGCCCGATGTTCGCCTTACCGGTGATCGGCCCGGAGTTCCGCCACATCAGCGTCCGGGCAGACATGCTCCTGCCGTTCCTGGTTATCGCAATCAGCGGCTCGCTCAAGTCATTCGGCAATCTACTTGCAGCCCAAAAGGCTTCGCAACCCGAGCTGAAGGAGGTCGATTATACCCGCATCCGCAAAGGCATCCTTGCCGATGGCGTTGCCACGGCGCTGGCCGGGCTGCTCGGCGGACTGGCCGTCGACACCTCATCGAGCAACATCGGCCTTGCGGGAAGCACCAAAGTGCTGAGCCGATGGATCAGCGTCGGCGCGGGGGTGATTTTCATTCTCCTGGCCTTCTGCCCCAAGGTCACCTGGGCTATGTCGCTCATGCCCAAGCCGGTGCTTGGAGCCTCGATGATTTTTGCTGGCTGCTTTATGATCAGCGCCGGCTTGCAGGAGATGTTCCAGGAAACTTGGGATTCACGGAAAACCTTTACCGTCGGGATTGCGCTCTTTTTCGGACTGAGCACGGCATTTCTCCCCGGCCTCTACGCCCGTACCCCAGCTTACGTCCAGGCCGTCTTCACCGATCCGCTTCCGACCTCGACCGTTCTGGCGATCATCCTGCACCTGCTGATCAACCTCGATCGCACCGTTCCGAAAATGCTCCAGCGCATCGGGCTTTCCACAACAGGTAGTGGCAAGTAAGCTGCGAATGTTGTGAAAAAGTTTTTGTCCCGCAGGTAAATTAGCCTTTTCATACCGGTGAAAAGAGTTCGACATTTCATATTTTGCAGGTTCATGCGACCGGTTTTTCGGACGATTCGTTCGGGATGGCCAGTCCATCAATACTGCTAACGAAGAGCGCGTCCTGATTGCAAC
>DRSQ01000120.1 GCA_011372505.1 Chlorobaculum parvum
CACGAGCATCGAGATCGATCTTGCCCTTCCAGTCGTGGAAGTGGACGTGCTCGTGACCTTCTGCATCTGTTTCAAGTTCGTACAGTGCATCCGGCTTGCGCTTGCCGAGGAACATCCTTTGCAGTGACCAGAGCAGGTAGGCCGCGCCGAAAAGGATACCGAGCACCGACACAATAGCGATCGGGCGAGTGATTGGCGCGGTAAACGCGCCGACGAACACGAGCGCCTCGGAGATGAAGCCGGAGAGGCCAGGAAGACCAAGCGCCGCGAACCATGCGACAGTCACGAAACCGGCATAGACTGGCATATAGGTAGCCAGACCACCGAACTTCTCGATCTGACGGGAGTGTGCGCGGTCATAAATGACACCGACAAGAAGAAAGAGCATAGCGGTGATAGTGCCATGGTTGAACATCTGGTAGAGCGCGCCGGTCATGCCCTCACTGTTGGCCGCGGCCAGACCAAGCAGCACGTAACCCATGTGGCTGATCGACGAGTAGGCAACCATTTTCTTCAAGTCCTGCTGGGCCAAGGCACAGAATGCGCCGTAGATGATGTTGATCGCGCCGAACACGCCAATCACATACATACCAGCCTGGAATACTTCAGGGAACAGCGGAAAGTTGATCCTGAGCATACCATAAGTACCGAGCTTCAGGAGGACGCCGGCAAGAATAACCGAAATCGGAGTTGGAGCCTCAACGTGCGCATCCGGCAGCCAGGTATGGAACGGGAACATCGGAACCTTGATGGCGAAACCGACGAACAAAACGATAAATGCGATATATCTCCAGGTTTCGCTGCCTGGGCCAAGAATCGCACCGGGAATATAGTTCTCCTGGCTGGCCATAGCAACAAGGCTGAAGGTGTGGTGGCCGGTCAGCGGATCGATAACGCTGAAGTACAAAGCGATCATGACCAGAAGCATGAACACCGAACCAAACAGAGTATAGAGGAAGAACTTGATCGCAGCATATTCCCTGTTCGGGCCGCCCCAGATACCAATGAGGAAGTACATCGGAAGAAGCATCAACTCCCAGAACACGTAGAACAGGAAGAAATCAAGTGCCACAAAACAGCCCATCATGGCCGTTGCGAGCAAGTTGTAGAGAATAAAGTAACCCTTCACCTGCTTCTGAATCGTCCAGCTCGACAAGATGCCGATGATCGAAATCAGTGCAGTCAGTAGCACCATCGTGATCGAAATGCCGTCAACGCCAAGAAAATACTCGATGTTTAGAGGGCCAAAGGAACCGAGGTTAAGGGTGATCCACGGAATGCGCTCGACCATCTGGAAGGAGCCAACAGCGGAACCTCCGGGTGCGGCGACGATACCCGCCAGAGTCGGATCATAATGACGCCAGATGAGGAATGCAAGCACTCCCTGCCCCAAGGCGGCCACGAGCGACACAATCCTGATGATCTGCTTCTGCGACGCGGGCACAGCCAAAATGATAAGTCCGGCAATGATCGGCAGAAATACAATTAAGCTCAGCATGTTCAGTACCTGTTATGTTCGGAGATTAATTAAATCGTTCGGTTAATGCATCAGTTGCGCAAGGAACCAAGCAAACGAGCCAAGAACCGCCACAACCACCATAACTATATAGGTTTGCACCTTGCCTGTCTGGATTTTCCTGAAGACGGCACCGGTGCTCTGAACGGTAAAGGCCGTGAAGTTGACCAGACCGTCCACAACATATTTATCGAAACCGCCATTAGCGAAAGCGAACTTCCTAAAGACAGTCGCAACGCCATTGACGATACCATCAATGATGTTGGCATCAAACCAGGCAAAAATCCTTGCGATGAGCATCGAGCCTTTGATAACAGTCGCATCGTAAATCTCGTCCCAGTACCACTTGTTGAACGAGTACAGATAGAGCGGACGAATGGCCTGCGCAGTCTTGTCGGGATCGATGATTCTGAAAACATAGAAAACGAGCGCCATGACAATACCAAGAGCCACCATGATGGACGAAAGCCTGATGGCGTTTTCGTGGTTTGCATGGGTCATATGCGCAATCTCGGCCTGACGGGGATCGGTATAAACAGGGCCATCGAGTACATCTTTGCCGTGAGCAGCTTCGGCTACAGCGCCATTCACGGTAGCAGCCTCAACGTGCTCGCTATCGGTATGCGCTTCGGCGAGAAGCGCGCCAGCAGTCGTCGCATGTAGGCCGACTTCATGATGCATCGCTTCTCCGGAACCAACCACCGTAGCTGGAGTCTGAATCAGATGCATGAACCAACCCTTTCCGCCGTCAAACGGATTGGGCGAGAAGACGAAAAAGAGCGAAAGTGTCGAAAGCACCACCAGCGGAAGTCGCATGTTCCACGGAACCTCGTGAACCGGATGATGGTGATGAGCATCTTCATGAATATGATCGACATCGCCATCGGAGTGATCATCCATGCTGTGAGCCGCTTTCGGCTTCAGAGGGGTGCGGCTTTCGCCGAAGAAGACCATCCATATCTGGCGACCCATGTAGAAGGCGGTCAGAATTGCTGCGCCGAAACCAAGGATCGGAACAAGATAGTAAATGCCGCCCCCCTCAACATGGGCAAATCCAAGCGAACCGGCAAGAATAGCGTCCTTCGAGAGGAAGCCGCTAGTCAGCGGAAGACCGGCAAGTGCAAACGTGGCGATCATGAACGTAGCGAACGTCCACGGCATCTTCTTGTACAGACCGCCCATCCAGCGCATGTCCTGCTCGTGGTGCATAGCATGGATGATCGCGCCGGAACCAAGGAACAGGCAGGCCTTGAAGAAGGCGTGCGTCAGGAGATGGAACAGCGCTGCAGAGTAGGAACCGACGCCGAGGCCAAGCACCATGTAGCCGAGCTGCGAAACGGTCGAGTAGGCAAGCACACGCTTAATATCAAACTGGGTAATGGCGATGGTTGCCGCCATGAAAGCGGTAAACGCACCGATGAACGCAATCACGTGCAGAGCGTCCGGCGTCAGCATCACGAAAATGCGCCCCACGAAATAGACGCCGGCAGCAACCATCGTTGCCGCGTGGATAAGCGCAGACACCGGCGTCGGGCCTTCCATGGCGTCCGGAAGCCAGACATGCAGCGGAAACTGCGCGGATTTACCGACACAACCCATAAAGAGCAGCACGCCGGCAGCGGTCAGCCAGCCCTGCGACATGTGGAAGTCACCATTCTTGAGATGCGCGAAAATCTCCTGGTAACCGAAGGTGTGGAACTGTGAATAAAGAATAAGGATACCGAGCCACATACCGATATCACCAACACGGTTGGTCAGGAAGGCCTTCTTCTGTGCATCAGCCGCACTGTCTTTGTGAAAGTAGAAACCGATCAGCAGGTATGACGACAAGCCAACAAGCTCCCAGAAAATATAGATAGAGAAAAGGTTATCGGAGAGCACGATGCCGAACATCGAGAAGGTGAAAATACCGAGATAAGCGAAGAAACGGCCATAGTAGGTCTCCCCTTTCATGTAGCCGGTCGAATAGAGATGCACCAGAAAGCTGATGAGGTTCACCATCGCCAGCATGATCGCCGTGAGATTGTCGATGACAATACCCATCTTGACCTGCAAATGGCCGACTCCCGGCACATTGCCAAAGTCGAGCCAGGTAAAGTTCCAGACAACCCTGAACGACGGATCGTAGTGCTGAACGATCACGGTCCAGAAAATATAGAGGGCGATCCCCAGAGAGGCGCCCAACAGACCGAGTCCAACGAAATCGCCATTGCGCGGCAGCCTGCGGTTGAAGAATATCAGCACCACAAACGAGAGCAGCGGCAAGAGCAGAACAGCGATCGATAACTGGATTAAACTGTGCATCATGTTTCGGTTTACAGAGAATTTGCAGCTTTAAGAGTTATAGCGTGACGAGTCACTCTTTCATGGTGTCCACACTCGACACATCGACCGTCTTGAAGGTCTTGAAAATATTGATCACAATA
>DRSQ01000121.1 GCA_011372505.1 Chlorobaculum parvum
GTTGCAACGGCCATTCGCTTCGGCAATCTCCAGGAGCTTGCTGAGCTCTGCGGCAATGCCCCGATTCTCATCTGCGATGCTTCCAAGAACGAGGATGTCGATAACACCTTCAGGGAACTCAAGGAGAAAATGGGGCCCGTTGACTTCATCGTGCATTCGATCGGCATGTCCCAGAACATTCGCAAGCAGCTCCCCTATGAGGATCTGAACTACGAGTGGTTCATGCGGACCCTCGATGTTTCCGGTATTTCGTTCCACAGGCTGGTAGCTTATGCGCTGAAGAACGATGCTATCAATGACGGCGGCAGTATTCTGGCGCTTTCTTATATCGCATCGCAGCGTAACTACTGGACTTACTCCGACATGGGCGACGCCAAGTCGCTGCTCGAATCGATCGCCCGCAGTTTTGGCCCGCGTCTCGCGTCCCGTGGCATCCGGATCAACACCATCTCGCAGAGCCCGACCTACACCAAGGCCGGCAGCGGTATTCCCGGCTTCGAGAAGATGTACGAGTACAGCGATCTGATGTCTCCGCTCGGCAACGCCAGCGCGGAGGAGTGCGCTGAATATACCATGACGCTTTTGAGCGACTTGACGCGCAAGGTGACCATGCAGAACCTGTTCCATGACGGAGGGTATAGCTCAATGGGCGCAACCATTCCCATGATCAAGCTTGCTCATGAAGTGCTTCATGACAAAGAGCTAGCCGAGAGGGTTGGTCTCGAAGACCGTCATCCATCCAAGTGAGAGTGAGGGAGCGCGGCATCCGCCGGGCTTTCGTTTGACACCATTCCTTCCAGACGCATCGGCCAACCCGGCCCTGTTTTTCAGGACCGGGAGGCAGGCCTCTCCCTGTTCCGGGGTGAGTTAGCGTTAATGGAAGAGAGAGTTTTTCCGGCACGAAACGTGCATCAGACAATCCGGCGCTCATCCCCGGCCAGTGATCGGGGATGTTGGCGGCCTTTTCCCATACAGTGGCTTTCCGGCACCTGTAATGGGAGGTGAAGTTTTTTTTCTTGTAGTCGTCAGTTAATCAACAAAGACCTTTAAAAAAGCAACGATATGGCAAGCACATCGACCATCATCTACACAAAGATCGACGAGGCGCCGGCACTGGCGACCTACTCGCTGCTTCCGATCATCCAGGCCTTTACCCGCGGAACCGGCGTAGAAGTCGAGACCAGGGATATTTCCCTTGCCGGCAGGATTATCGCCAACTTCCCGGAGAATCTGACCGCAGAGCAGAGGATTCCCGACTATCTGGCCCAGCTTGGCGACCTTGTGCAGACCCCCGAAGCCAACATTATCAAGCTGCCGAATATCAGCGCTTCGATTCCCCAGTTGAAAGCCGCTATCAAAGAGCTTCAGGAGCATGGCTACAACGTGCCGAACTACCCCGAAGCCCCGTCAAACGACGAAGAGAAAGCGATCAAAGATCGTTACGCCAAGGTGCTTGGCAGCGCCGTGAACCCGGTGCTTCGCGAGGGTAACTCCGACCGCCGTGCTCCGCTCTCCGTCAAAGCCTATGCCAAAAAGCATCCTCACCGCATGGCTGCATGGAGCAAAGACTCCAAGGCTCACGTCTCCCACATGAGCGAGGGCGACTTCTACGGCAGCGAGCAGTCCGTAACCGTGCCTGCCGCCACCACCGTGCGCATCGAATATGTCAACGGCGCCAACGAGGTGACCGTGCTGAAAGAGAAGACCGCGTTGCTCGCCGGTGAGGTGATCGACACCTCGGTCATGAACGTGCGCAAGCTTCGCGAGTTCTTCGCCGAGCAGATCGAGGACGCCAAGGAGAAAGGTGTGCTCCTGTCGCTGCACCTGAAGGCCACCATGATGAAAATCTCCGATCCGATCATGTTCGGCCACGCCGTGTCGGTCTTCTACAAGGATGTGTTCGACAAGCATGGCGCATTGCTGGCCGAGCTTGGCGTGAACGTCAACAACGGCCTCGGCGACCTCTACGCAAAGATCCAGAGCTTACCGGAAGAGAAGCGCGCCGAGATCGAGGCCGACATCATGGCGGTTTACAAGACCCGCCCCGAGCTGGCGATGGTCGATTCCGACAAGGGCATTACCAACCTGCACGTGCCGAATGACATCATCATCGACGCTTCGATGCCGGTTGTCGTGCGCGACGGCGGCAAGATGTGGGGACCCGATGGCCAGCTTCACGACTGCAAGGCTGTGATTCCGGATCGCTGCTACGCCACCATGTACGGTGAAATCGTGGACGACTGCCGCAAGAACGGCGCGTTCAATCCATCGACCATCGGCAGTGTGCCGAACGTTGGCCTGATGGCGCAGAAGGCTGAAGAGTACGGTTCGCACGACAAAACCTTCATGGCTCCCGGCGACGGCGTCATCCGCGTGGTCGATGCCGACGGCTCGGTGCTCATGTCGCAGAAGGTCGAGACCGGCGATATCTTCCGCATGTGCCAAGCCAAGGACGCTCCGATCCGTGACTGGGTTCAGCTTGCCGTCCGCCGCGCCAAGGCTACCGGTGCTCCGGCTGTGTTCTGGCTCGACAGCAACCGCGCCCACGACGCGCAGATCATCGCAAAGACCGAGGAGTATCTCAAGGACATCGATACCGATGGTGTCGATATCAAGATCATGCCTCCGCTCGAAGCCATGCGTTTCACCCTGGCCCGCTTTCGTGCCGGACAGGACACCATTTCGGTGACCGGCAACGTGCTTCGTGACTACCTGACCGATCTCTTCCCGATCATCGAGCTTGGCACCAGCGCCAAGATGCTCTCGATCGTTCCGCTGCTCAACGGTGGCGGCCTGTTTGAAACCGGCGCAGGCGGTTCGGCTCCGAAGCACGTACAGCAGTTCCAGAAAGAGGGCTACCTCCGCTGGGATTCGCTTGGCGAGTTCTCCGCTCTGGCCGCTTCGCTTGAGCACCTCGCGCAGGCTTTCGACAATCCGAAAGCGCAGGTGCTTGCCGACACGCTTGATCAGGCGATCGGCAAGTTCCTCGACAACCGCAAGTCACCGACCCGCAGGCTTGGCGGAATCGACAACCGCGGCAGCCACTTCTTCCTTGCCCTCTACTGGTCCGAAGCGCTCGCTGCGCAGGATAACGATGCGGAGCTGAAAGCCCGTTTCGCCGACGTGGCCAAGTCGCTGGCCGAGAAAGGGGAGGCTATCAACGCCGAGTTGATCGAAGCTCAGGGCAGCCCGGTTGACATGGGCGGTTACTACGAGCCCGATGACGAGAAGGTCTCCAAGGCCATGCGCCCGAGCGCGACTCTCAACGCCATCATCGACGCCATGTGATTTCTGTCGAAAGACAAGCACAGCATAGCAAAGAAGCCCGGTTCATCGCCGGGCTTCTTGCGTTTATGGGGTAAAGAGGGAATGCACAGAATGGACGAAGATGGACGGGACAATGCAAAAGAAACGTTTTTCCGGTTCCCCAACGGATCAGCGCATATTCTCCTCCACTTCCCACGCATAGATAAACCCGCCATCCGCGAGCTTTGCGACCACCTCGACGATGTCGCGGCGCGAGACGGCAAAGCAGCCGTTGCTGCGTCCGATCATCGGGCCGTTCAGCGTCGCGAGGTTTAGCAGAATGTAGGGAATCGAGACGTACCCGGCTTCGTGCAGCACGATGTCGCGCACGGCGGCGTTGTGGTTGCGGAGCGAGTCGAGGCCGTCGAGCCGGAGCGCTAGGCCGTGGTCGCCGTGGTAGCGCCTGGTGACGCGGAACAGGCCGAGGCTGCTCGTGTTCGAGTCGGGCACGTCGGAGAAGCGGCTGGCGTAGAGCTGGCCACTGTTCCTGCCGTGCGCCACCCGGTGGAATGTGCGTTCGCCGCCGTTCAGATCGATGATTGCCATTCGTTTCATGTACGACGGCTGGCTGAAATCCACCACCGCGAGCGTCCGGGCGGTCTCGCCGGGATGTGCTTCCAGGTAGCTCGCAAGCGCGGTTTTTGCTTCGCTCACCGCCTCATCGCTGATGCGCCCAGGGACGTACAGCAACAGGACGAGCAAAGTTGACAGCACGACGACGAAAGCGACGGTGGTAATACGGATTGCTTTGGAGGCGAATGACTGCATGAACTGTTGTGATTGGGTCAGGCGTACTTCAAGGAAAATAATGCTCTCCTCTTGATTCGGCGAATCCTGCTTCGGAATACGACTCTCTTTGCGTAACTTTTAACTGTTAACATTTCACCTGCCCGTAACTTATCTCGCCTTTGCCATGCCAGCAAAAACAGCCAACATTCTCTTTATCGGTGACGTCGTCGGTAACCCCGGCCTGCAGATGGTCAGCCGGATGCTCAAGGGGTTCATCTCGAAATACGAGGTCGATTTCGTTATCTGCAATGGCGAGAACGCCCATAAGGGCAAAGGGATGAGCCTCGAAGCGCTGAACCAGATGCTCGAAGCGGGCGTCGATGTGGTGACCGGTGGTAACCACACCTGGAATAACTTCAACTTTTTCGACACGCTCAAAACCCACGAAAAGGTGCTCCGCCCGCAGAACTATCCGCGCGGTACTTACGGCAAGGGCTACGGCACCTATGCGTTGCCAAACGGGCAGGGCAACATCACCGTGCTTAACTTGCAAGGCCGCACCTTCATGAACCCGATCGACTGCCCGTTCCGCACTGCCGACTGGGTCATCAAGCAGGTGAAGGACAAGTCGTCAATGATTTTTGTCGATATGCACGCCGAAGCGACTGCCGAAAAGCTTGCGCTGGCCTGGTACCTCGATGGCCGAGTGTCGGCAGTGATCGGCACGCACACCCACGTGCAGACCGCCGACGAGCGCATCTTCCCGAAAGGCACAGCTTACCTTACCGACGTCGGGATGACCGGTCCACACCAGTCGGTGATCGGGATGCAGGTCAAATCAGCTGTTGACAGAATGCTTTTCCAGACTCCGCACAAATATGAGTGCGCCACTGATGACGTCCACCTCTCCGCCGTGCTCATTACGCTCGATACGGAGAGCGGCAAGGCTGTTGGCATCAAGAGGATTTTCTATCCAGAGTTTGAATCGGTTGTACCTGAGGAGTGAGGAGTGAAATGAATTTGCAGGTCCCGAATTTAAAAAGTATGGCTCTTCGCAGAATATCGTGGAAAGTTCGAGGCTGCTGGGTAAGTTAGCGTCAAGGAGATATTCAATCAAAAGAACCGCTGATTCCGCCCATGCAGAGCCTGTCGAGCCATTACCCCAACTTTTAGGTCTTCCCTCAAACTGGAGTGTCCAGAACGTCAATTTGTCGATGAGCGGCAAGCAGGTCGAGATAAGACTTGCCTATACCGGCAAGCAAGTCGAGTGTCCGGTATGCGGCCAATCATGGCTCATCTATGACCATGCTGCTGAGCAGCGGTGGCGTCATCTGGATACCATGCAGTTCGAGACGATCCTTGTGGCCCGTTTGCCGCGTTGCCAATGCAAGGAGCATGGCGTCAAAACCGTTCAGGCGCCATGGGCGGCACGGCATTCTCGTTTCACCTTGCTGTTCGAGAGCTTCGCCGTCGAGCTGCTGTTGCACTGCGCCAATATCAAGGCTGCCGCAAGGCTGTTGCGCTTGAACTGGCATACCGTCAATCAAATCATGCGACGCGCCGTTAAGCGAGGCTTGCTTCGCCGGAAAGCCGAAACCATCGAGTATCTGGGGATTGATGAAAAAAGCTTCCAGGCAGGCCACCATTATGTGACGGCCCTGAACGATCTCAACGAGGGCCGGGTGCTCGAAGTGGTCGAGCATCGCACGACCGAGGCGACCAAAGAGCTGCTTGAATCGCTGAATCAACAGCATCAAGGAGGGCTCAAGGCGGTCTCGGTCGATATGTGGAAACCCTTTATCCATGCTGTTCAAGAGCTGTTGCCGAACGCCGATCTTGTGCATGATCGCTTTCATATCAGCAAGTATCTCAATGAGGCGGTCGATATGGTGCGTCGCAAGGAGTGTCGCCAACTTGACAAGGCCGGAGACAAGCGCCTGACCGGCTCGAAATATGTCTGGCTTCGCAATCCGGAGAACATGGGTGAGCAGCAACAGACCGAGCTGAGCAGGCTGATGGACGCGGAGTTCAGAACCGGAAAGGCGTGGGCGTTAAAAAATATGTTTCGAAGCTTCTGGCAGCTTGGTTGTGCTGATGCCGGGCACTTCTTTTTCGAGTACTGGTCAAAGCGGGTCGATGAGGTGAGTCTAGCTCCGTTGACGAAGGTCAAAGAGCTGCTTCGGCGCCATTTCGGCAACCTGTTGACCTGGTTCAAGCACCCGATCACCAACGCGGTCTCCGAAGGCTTGAACAGCAAGATTCAGATCGTCAAGGCTTCGGCAAGAGGGTTTCACCGTTTCGAGAGTTACCGAATCCGGATTTTGTTTTACTGCGGAAAACTCAACATGGCTATCGGAGCATGAAGTAGCGCCTTACTGCGTTATCCACGAAATTCTGCGAAGAGCCTATGTTTTATTGGTTAATGAGCAGACCTTTATCCTTCCTCCTATCCGTCAATATAGCGGAGACGTGACACTAGTCTTGAAAAGATTTCAACTTTACTATAACGTCGCAGGTGAGGCTTTTCCATGGAGCGCAGCGGAATGGAAATAGCCTCCACCTGGCTTGTTGTGCAGTCAGTAATCCATCCAGGCGATTCTCTCCACCTTGCGATCTCTGACGATGATCGTCATGTACATGTGCTGCTCCTTCATTGGGACGTAGACCCTGAACTCGTTCTTGGTAAGGTCAAGAGCGATGGCCACGCTCTTCTCAAAGAACGAATCGAGCGGCAGGTCGGAAGGAAGGAACTCAAGCCATTCGGAAATGCCCTCCTCTTCATGATAGCCGGAGTGGAACTGCATCCTCCCGTGTTGTCCAATATACTCAACATAGTGGTGGTGATCATCGTCCTTCACATACTTGGATGGACGGTTCTCGATTGACTCTCGAAAATCGAAATGGTTCGAGGGGGAGTACCCCTCGAATACGCTCAGATCGACGATGTCTGACAGTGTCGAGCCTTGGCTAAGATGCAGCGAGTAGTCTCGCCCTCTCCGTTCGACCTTGTCCAGATGGGGGCCGCCGTGTAGCTCCTCGGGCCAGTACCACCAAACTCGAAGGCCGAGTGCGAGTACGATTGCTGTGCCGACCAGCACGGCCACCATGTTGTTCCTGTTCACTCTCATCTCTCTGCACAACATTAATTAGATTGATCCGCATAAGATGCGGATTCTTGAATTTCAGCCCATATAAGACGCAATCGAAAAACCATTCTGAATGCTGGTAATAATAAGTTTTTTAACCACTTAGGCGCTAAACCGCGTTTTATTTTTGCTTCTTATGTGGATCGGCATAAAAACAACTTTAAAATCAAACCACCTATCAGCAATTCCGTCGCTCGACTCGCATCAGCTCTGCCTTGCTCATCTAAAAGGCCGTCTCGAAAGGGGTACTGAATAAGCCCAACGGCGAGGCTTACGATTTCTATGTGCGAAGATTACGGGATTATCACAACTAATAAATCCGGACATCAGACCTCAACAAGAAACGCTATTCGACTGATTCACCGCATGAGCGCGGAGCAAATCAATCAAATGGCGTTCTCTATCCAATCCCGATGCCGATCACCTCAACATCCTTTCAATCCAATTTTCTCACGGCCTGAACTTCTTGTAGTCGATGTTGAATTTCTTCATCCTCAACCCCATGATTCTGTCAGACAAACCGAGTTGGGCGGCGGCTTTGGTCATGTTGCCTTTGGTGCGTTTGAGGGCCTCGATAATCATCTCCTTTTCAATCGAATCGAGTTTCTGCTGCAAGTCGCCGATGTAGGGCGTGCCGCTCGACTCGGCGGTCTGGAGCGACGGCGGCAGGTGGTAGCCGTGGATGACGTTGTCTTCGCTCAAAATGACCGCGCGCTCGATGCAGTTCTGGAGTTCGCGCACGTTACCGGGCCAGTGGTAGCGCATCAGCATGTCGATGGCTGTGGTCGAAATCCTCCGTATCCCCTTGTGGTTGGCCGTGTTGAACTTTTCGATGAAGTAGTCGGCCAGCAGCAGAATGTCGGTTTTGCGCTCGCGGAGCGGCGGCACGGTGATCGGAAAGATGTTGAGCCGGTAGTAGAGATCCTCGCGGAAGGTGCCTTGCTGAATCTGCTCTTCGAGGTTCCGGTTGGTGGCGGCGATGATGCGCACGTCGGTTTTGACGGTTTTCGCCCCACCGAGTCGCTCGAACTCCTTTTCCTGGATGATTCGTAGCAGCTTAGCCTGCGTGGTGAGGCTCAGTTCGCCGACCTCGTCCAGAAAAATCGTGCCGGTATCGGCCAGTTCGAAGCGTCCGCGCCGTAGCGAGGCGGCTCCGGTGAAGGCCCCTTTTTCGTGGCCAAACAGCTCGCTTTCGACGATGCTTTCCGGCAGCGCCGCGCAGTTGAACTTGATGAACGGCTTGCCGTTGCGCGAACTTTTGTAGTGGATGGCGTTGGCCACCAGCTCCTTGCCGACGCCGCTTTCGCCGAGAATTAGCGCTGTGGCGTTGGTTTTGGAGATCTTGTTGATCATCCTGAACAGGCCCATCATCGGTTTGGTGTTGCCGATGATGTTGTCGGGGCGCTGCTCGTCCGGTACCTCCTCCTCGAAATCTCCGTCCTCGATCGGGTAGCCCGAATACTCTGGATGGCTCGCTTTTGCGGCGTGGCTTATGCCTTTTTCTTCGTCATCGAGCTGCTTGAAGCGCACGGCCTGGGCAATCATGGCCGCGATGATGGAGAGCAGATCGACATAGTATTGCAGAATGTCGATCCGGTCGCTTTTGCGCCGGAGTTTCTTGCTGCCGTTTTCAGCAGGTACGGGAATCCGGCGGTCGGCGCTCAGCGTGCCGATGACCTCGCGGCCCACCTTGATCGGCAAGCAGATGAAGCAGAGTTCCTCCTTGTTTTCATCGGTTCTCGATCGGGTGCGATCCAGGAACAGCGGTTCGTCTTCGATGCGGGGCACTACATTGGGTTTACCTGTTTCGACCACCTGTCCGATAATGCCTTCGCCGACCTTGTAGCGCCCAAGCTGGCTCTGCTCCTCGCTCAATCCGAACGATTCGTTGATGACCATTTCGCCGGTGCTTTTGTCGAGAATGGTTACCATGCCGCGGAGCATGTTCATGTGCTCCGACAGGATGAACAGAACCAGGCGGAGCACCTTGCTGATGTCCTCTTCATTGTTGACGGTCCTGCTTACTTCGGCAAGAAGACTGATGCTGCTCTGTTCCTGTTCGTGCGCTATGAGCATGAAAACGTAGGTTCGTGTTAAGCTTGCTTGATGAGTGTGCCTTCGCGGATGGCATCGATTTCGTCCGGCCTGAGTGAACGTTTGAGCCGGTCAGCGTGCTCGCGGATCTGTTCGAGCAGCGCCCGGGCCTCGTCGCGCGACATCTCGATCCCTTTTCTCCGGAAGTGCTCCATGATGGCCGCCGTGCCTGAATGCTTGCCGATGACCATCTCGAATTCGCCACGTCCGACCTGCGAGGGCAGGAAGGGCTGGTACGAGAGCGGGTTTTGCAGGAGCGCGGCACAGTGGATGCCCGATTCGTGCTGAAAGGCCGAGTGTCCGACCACCGGTTTCTGATTCTGGATCACACGTCCTGAGGCGAGCGCCACCGTGTCGCACAGCGTCGAGAGCTTTGCGGTGTCGAGGCGCGAGTCGAAGTGCTCCGAGAGCGCGAGGGCCATCGCCAGCTCTTCGAGCGCCGCGTTGCCTGCCCGTTCGCCAAGGCCGGTCACCGACACGCTGACCGCTTCGAACCCTGCTTCGAGCGCCGTGAAGGCGTTGGCCGTGGCCATGCCGAGGTCGTTGTGCGCGTGGAATTCAAGCGGCAGCGACGAATGTTGATGCAACGCCGCGCCGAGCGCCATCACCGAGCCGGGCGTCGAAATGCCCACCGTGTCGGCGATGCGCAGCCGTTCGGCTCCGGCAGCTTCCGCATCGCGCATGAAGCGTTGCAGCAACGCGAGTTCAGCCCGCGTTGCATCCTGCCCGCCGACGCTGACGAAATCGAACCACTCGCGAGCCTTTGCGATCAGCGTGTGAAGCTGCTCCTGCACCCAGGTGTACTCCTTGTTCATCAGCTCTATGTAGAGCCGCGAAACCGGAAAGCTGATATGCACCGCGCCAACGCCGCTCATGGCGGCCAGCTCGATGTCGCCCATGTTCGCGCGCGACCACGCGGTCAGCCGCACGGGCAGGTTCAGGGCGGCGATCTCGCGGATTACCTTGCGCTCAGCTTCGCTGATTGCCGGATAGCCAATCTCGATCTCGTCAACCCCGGCTTCGGCCAGCAGCTCCGCGATGCGAGTTTTCTCATGCGGATTGAACACTACGCCCGGCGCCTGCTCTCCGTCCCGGAGGGTCGTATCGATGATCCACGGCTTGAGGATCGGTCCGGTGTTGGATGTTTTTGCGGCGAGCATTGGTGTCGATTTTCTGGTTTTATGACCTTTATGTTCGTTTTAACTAAGGTGAATATAAAATAATTCCTAAAATAGTTAGGGTTTAAAAGGTGTTTGGGTTGATAAAAAAGACATATTTGTAATTTGTTCGGGGCAAGGAGGTGAGGAACGGGGGAGAACGGAGGGCGGTCCTGACGAGTGGGGACCGCCATTACATTGCATTTGGTCATTCCCGCCTTCGCGGGAATGACAGATAGAGCAGTGATTCTGTATAAGGTTTGTGTGCGGTAGAATGTCGTATACGGGTGGATCGAAATAAGGATTGCTTCTCGACAATCCCTCTTATCAGTTCTCGACGCTGATGAACGGCAGTTCACGATACTGCTCATCAGCGTCGAGGCCGTAGCCGACGACGAAGTGGTCAGGAATCATAAATCCGGTATAGTGTGCCTCGAACGGGACAATTCGGTGCGAGGGCTTGTCGAGTAGGGTGCACACGTGCATGGAGGCTGGATGTTGTTGTTCGAGTTCTGTTACAATGCGCGAGAGGGTGCGCCCCGTGTCGAGAATGTCTTCAACCAGCAACACGTGCTGGCCTTCAAACTCGATGGTTTCATGATGTTCGAGCTTGACTTGGCCGGAGGAGGTGCGCCGGTCTCCGTAACTCGATGCCCGGATGAATTCGATGCGACAGGGCAGGCTCAGGTGCCGTACCAGATCAGCTGTGAAGATGAACGCTCCCTTCAGCACGCAAACCACTGTCAGCAGATCAATCCCTTTCAGGTCGCCGGAAATCTCCCGAGCCAGCTCAGCAATGCGCTTTTGAAGGCGTTCGGCGGAGATCAGCTCTTTGTGTGCTAAAGATTCCATGATTTGGAATGGTTTGAATGACGTTCTGTTCAGCAAGCAAAATACCTCATTACAGTGCATCTCTGAAAACCTGTTTTGCGTCCGGATTTGTTTGTTCCGGTTGCCTTTTTCGTCAAGTCGGTATCGTAAAATGTATTCTTAAGGGCACCTCTAAAAAGTGTCATGAGCAAGCAGAGTGCAAGGCGGATGGAGCGCAGAAACCGGAGCGTACTGATAGTACGTGAAGATTTTGAGCACCACTCAATGCAGCAATCGAGTTGCGCAATAAGTTTTTAGAGGTGCCCTTCATTTCCTTCCCTAGATTACAGTAGCCTCCGATTTTTCAGGAACGTAACGGCGGGGTGGGGGAGTTAAGGTTTTATGTCGTGTATCTTTGTGTGACTTCGGAGGCCGGTAGCGTTTCGCTGGTTGTCCTGAAATTTGCCGAGGAGGTTGTGCCATGAAACCAAAGCCTGTGATTACGATTTTTGCGGTCAATACCGGTTCGTCGAGCATCAAGTTTTCGCTGTACGAGAGCGGGCAGAGCGAAGAATTGTTCTTTTCCGGTTCGCTGACGCGGATCGGGTTGACTGATTCCACTTTTTCGGTCAATGATCCGCAGGGGCAGTATATCGATTGCGAGAAGGTCGAGGCACCCGATCATGCGGCGGCGTGCCGGCATGTCTTCTCGTGGCTCACGCAGCACGGCCCCGGTATGCCGGACGCGGTGGGGCACCGGGTGGTGCACGGCGGGCCGCGCCACACCGCGCCCGAAAAGGTGACGCCCGAGCTGATCGATTCCGTCACCGAACTCGTCCCCTACGCTCCCGAGCATCTGCCGCAGGCTTTGAACGCTATTCGTTACGCCACTACCGAGCTGCCGGGCGTGTTCCAGGTCGCCTGCTTCGATACCGCCTTCCACAGCACGATGCCACCGCTTGCCAAACTCTGTCCCATTCCTGAAGAATTCCGGAAACAGGGAGTACAGCGCTACGGTTTTCACGGCCTTTCCTACCAGTACCTCCTCAGCCAAATGGAAGCCGATGGCGATCCGCTCGCCAGCAAGGGGCGCGTCATTTTTGCGCATCTTGGCCACGGGGCGAGCATGGCGGCGGTGCTGGACGGCCGGAGCGTCGAGACGACGATGGGCTTTTCGCCTGCGGGTGGCCTGGTGATGAGCACGCGCACGGGTGACCTCGATCCGGGCGTGATCCTGTTTCTTTTGCAGCAGGGCCGTCTCGACGTGGACGGCCTGCGCGACATGGTGAACAAAAAGTCGGGCCTCTTCGGCGTCTCCGGCCTGAGCGACGACATGCGCGACCTGCTTGACGTCGAAGCGGAAAATCCGCAGGCTCACCTCGCCGTGGAGCTGTTCTGCTATTCGGCCCGCAAGCACATCGGTGCGCTGACGGCGGCGCTCGGCGGACTCGACATGATCGTCTTCACCGGCGGCATCGGTCTGCACTCGCCGGAGATTCGCGAGCGTATCTGCTCCGGGCTTGGGTGGCTTGGCGTTTCGGTCGATCCGGAAAAAAATCTGAAACCGGCGGGGGTTATTTCGCCGGATGGCAGCCGGGTTGTCGTCAGAGTGATGGAGACTAACGAGGAGGTGACGATTGTGAGGGAGACGCGGCGGGTGCTTGAGGGGCGGTAAGTCGGTCTCAAGCGTTGAGTCGGATTAATCTTGTTGGGAAAATCCGCTTGAGTTGTCGCTCATTCTTGGCCCGAAGTTGTCAGGTAAAGAATCCTGGAGAAACTCGTAAGATATTGCAGGGCATTTGCTTACTATGACTTGCCAGAAAAACCGGATTTTTCGCTATGCCTGGCTTGACATGAAGAACCAGCATGATTTTGAGAATTATCGGATTGACACTGCATGACTGAAACAATGAAATCAAAAGAACAAGCTATGACTGAAATGACAACCCCGCTTTCTGAACAGGAACTTGAATTGATGAATGCGTACTGGAGGGCGGCAAATTATCTATCCGTTGGTCAGATCTACCTGATGGATAATCCGCTTCTGAAGCAGCCGCTTTCCAAAGAACATATCAAGCCCCGCCTGCTCGGCCACTGGGGAACTACTCCCGGCCTCAATTTCCTCTATGTGCACCTGAACCGCATCATCCGTAACCGCGATCTCGACATCGTCTATATCGCCGGGCCGGGCCATGGCGGGCCTGCGCTGGTGGCGAACGTGTGGATGGAGGGAACGTACAGCGAATATTATCCCGACGTGTCGTTCGACGAGTCGGGCATGAAGCGGCTGTTCCGGCAGTTTTCGTTCCCGGGTGGCATTCCGAGCCACGTCGCGCCGGAGACTCCGGGATCGATCCACGAAGGCGGCGAGCTGGGCTACTCGATCTCGCACGCTTATGGCGCGGTATTCGACAATCCCGACCTCATTACAGCTTGCGTTGTCGGTGACGGTGAGGCGGAGACCGGCCCGCTCGCTACGGCCTGGCACAGCAACAAGTTCCTGAACCCGAAGCGCGACGGGGCGGTGCTGCCGATTCTGCATCTGAACGGCTACAAGATCGCCAACCCGACGGTGCTGGCGCGAATTTCGCACGAGGAGCTGGAGCAGCTCATGATCGGTTACGGCTACAAACCGTACTTCGTCGAGGGCGACGATCCCGCGACGATGCATCAGTTGATGGCTGCAACGATGGATCGCTGCCTCGACGAGATCGCCGAAATCCAGCGCCGGGCGAGGGTCGAGGGCGTGGACGAACGTCCGATCTGGCCGATGATCGTGTTCCGCTCGCCGAAAGGGTGGACGGGGCCGAAGGTGGTTGACGGCAAGCCCGCCGAGGGGAACTGGCGCTCGCATCAGGTGCCGTTCAGCACGGTGCGCGACAATCCGGAGCACATGGCGCTGCTCGAATCGTGGCTGAAAAGCTACAAGGCCGAGGAGCTGTTCACGCCCGACGGCGTGCTTCTGCCGGAGTTGCAGGAGCTGGCTCCGCAAGGCAAGAAGCGCATGGGCGATATTCCGCACGCCAACGGTGGCCTGTTGCTCAAGGAGTTGCGTATGCCGGACTTCCGGGAGTATGGAATCGATGTGCCGAAGCCCGGATCGGTGGAGGCCGAAGCGCCCAAGCCGATGGCCCGCTTTCTGCGCGACATCATGAAAATGAACGAGAAGGCGGCCAACTTCCGCGTTTTCGGGCCGGACGAGACCGCCTCCAACCGCCTCGGCGAGCTGTTCGAGGAGACCAATCGCACCTGGATGGCCGAGATGATTCCGTCCGACGATCATCTTTCGCACAATGGCCGCGTGATGGAAATTCTCTCCGAACACACCTGCCAAGGGTGGCTCGAAGGCTACCTGCTCACCGGACGCCACGGCTTTTTCTCCTGCTACGAGGCGTTCATTCACATCATCGATTCGATGTTCAACCAGCACGCCAAGTGGCTCAAGGTGACCGACACCGAAATCCCGTGGCGTCGGCCCATAGCCTCGCTCAACTATTTCCTGACTTCGCACGTGTGGCGGCAGGATCACAACGGCTTTTCGCATCAGGATCCGGGCTTTATCGACCACGTGGTCAACAAGAAGTCGAGCGTGATTCGCGTTTATCTGCCGCCGGACGCCAACTCGTTGCTGTCGGTGACCAACCACTGCCTTCGCTCGCGTAACTACATCAACGTGATCGTGGCAGGCAAGCAGCCTGCGTGGCAGTGGCTCGATATGGAGTCCGCCGTGCGGCACTGCACCAGCGGTATCGGTATCTGGGAGTGGGCTTCGAACGACGCGGGCGAGGGTGAGCCGGACGTGGTGATGGCCTGCGCGGGTGACGTGCCGACGCTCGAAACGCTGGCCGCCGTCAAGATTCTGCGCAAGCTCGCGCCGGAGCTGAAGACCAGGGTGGTCAACGTGGTCGATCTCATGACGTTGCAACCGAAGGAGGAGCATCCGCACGGCCTCGACGACCGCGATTTCGACGACATGTTCACCACCGACAAGCCGATCATCTTTGCCTATCACGGATACCCATGGTTGATCCACCGCCTCACCTATCGCCGCACCAACCATCGCAACCTGCACGTCCGTGGCTACAAAGAGGAGGGCACGACGACAACGCCGTTCGACATGGTGGTCATGAACGACCTCGACCGCTTCCATCTTGTCGCCGACGTGGTCAACCGCGTCTCAAGCCTCAGGCCGAAGGCGGCGTACATCAAACAATATGTCCGCGACCGCCTGATCGAGCACAAGGAGTACATCAGGAAATACGGTGAGGATATGCCGGAAGTAAGGGATTGGAGATGGGAGGATTGAGCCGCTAATCAATAGAAAAACCCGAATGCATATCCGGGTTTTTCTGTTTTAATCGCTTTATTGCCTTTCACCTCACCACCGGCGGGAACTGGGCCATGATTTTTCCGACAACTTCGTCAATGTCGCGGTGCAGGCTTTCGGCTGAACGGTAGTCCTTAAGGATGCCGCGTGCGACTCCGCGCCAAGCGATGTCGTTGCTGGTGCTGTTGAAAATGTCGATGATGAGCGTACCCTCTTCAAAATGGCGCACGGTCGGCCAAGGGCCGTAGGGGTCGTACCAGAAAGCTGCGTAGCTTCCACGCCGCCAGCCCCGATAGTAGCCCCTGTGATAGATAAATCCGGATGGTGGTGGGCCGACGACGACCCGCTCCCTTATGCCGGCATGGGCGTAGATGGTGAAATCGACTGGCCCTCTCTCTTTGAGGATAAAGCCTTTTGCCGCGAGTTCACGGTCCACATTCGTCTTGATCCGTTTGTAGACCAGAGGATTGCTCACCAGAATGTCGTCCTCCGCCCCCGGGCGAGCCTGCTCCGTCCAGCGGTAGGTTTTGTAATCGTAGAATGGCATCGAGCGGTCGTAGTCGCTGACGACTGTGTACGACGAGCAGGCTGCAAGCATCAGCAGGCTGAAAATTGAAAAAATCCAGAACGAGTGTTTCATGATTTGTTCTCCCGGAATGGATGCAATCGAAACTTTTGTCTTTATAAGGTAAGACGTCAGGTGCAAACTGATCATGTGTTTGGTGTCCAGGAGGGGCGGATGATCGGCGCTTTTTTCTGCTGTGTGCCGATAAAAAAAACACGTCCCTGAAATTCTTTTTATGGTTTGAAAATTAAGCGTTTCCGGGCATGGCAAGTCGGTTCCGAAGCAGATGGAGGGGGCTGTTTTTTGGAATTTTCAATCAATTGGTGCAGGTTTACCTTCCCTGAAATGCTTTCAGAAGGGGCACGCTCCACTCCTGAGGCGTTGGGATGATGTATCCGGTTTTCGCTCCGTCCTGCTGATCGGGTGACGGCAAGGTCGGTCGAGCCGGGTTTGTTAACATTTCTTAGTTCGAAAGATCGATATGGCTGAAGAGTGTATCATCTGTGATTTTGATAGTCAGTGCCTTGAGTGGCGCAATGTGGACGATACCGTCATGGGCGGCGACTCAAAAAGTACCCTCGATGTAGGTGATGCGGGCCAGGCTGTTTTTTCCGGGCGCCTTGCGTCGGATCGCAAGGGTGGTTTTGCATCGGTGCGGAGCATTTTCGATTCGCAGGATTACAGCGAGTTCGACCGTTTCAGAATTCGCCTGAAGGGAGATGGCCGACGTTACGGTTTCCGCGTCAGGAACAGTGCCGATGCCGATGGCGTGGTCTATGGCTGCGGGTTCGATACGGTAGCCGGTGAGTGGGCGGAGGTCGATGTACCGTTTTCCGACTTGTTGCCGCTTGCTGGCGGCAAGGAGGAGTCCGAAGATGATCCGCCGTTCGATTCATCGAATGTGATCCAGGTCTGCTTTATGGTGGCCGACAAGCAAAAGGGGAACTTCAACCTTCAGATCGACTGGATCAAAGTGGTCAGAGCCTGACCGGAATATCGCGCTCGTGCAGGTACTCCTTGGCCTGCCGGATCGAGTAGGTGCGGAAGTGGAAGATCGAGGCCGCGAGCGCTGCGTCGGCGTGGCCTTTGGTGAAGCCTTCGTAAAGGTGTTCGAGGTTGCCCGCGCCGCCGGAAGCGATGACCGGGATATGCACCGATGTCGAGATCTGTTTGAGGATTTCGTTGTCGTAGCCCTCCTGCGTGCCGTCGCGATCCATGCTGGTCAGCAAAATTTCACCCGCGCCCAGCTCCTGTACCCGGTGTGCCCACTCGACAGCTTCGTACTGCGTGGGCATCTTGCCCGAGTGAGTGTGCACGATGTACTCGCCATTCACTTTCTTGACGTCAATTGCTACCACCACCGCCTGCGAACCGAAGCGCTCGGCGATGCGCGAAATCAGCTCCGGCTCGTTGACCGCCGCCGTGTTGACCGACACCTTGTCTGCGCCATGCAGGAACGCATCGCGCGCCCGCTCGACCGAGCTGATGCCGCCGCCGACCGTCAGCGGAATGAACACCTCGCCTGAAACTTTCAGCACCTCTTCAAGCGTTGTCCTTCTCGATTCGATCGATGCGGAGATGTCGAGGAACACCAGTTCATCGGCCATTTCGCTGTTGTAAAACCGGGCCTGTTCGAGAATCGAACCGGCGTCGCGGAGACCTTCGAAATTGATGCCTTTGACGACCCGTCCATCGCGGACGTCAAGGCAGGGGATGATTCGTTTGGCTAACATTCGTTCGAGAGGGTTTGGGAGTCGCAAAGCCCGGCATCATGGCGGGGTCTGCACTCAAGAAATCACAAAACTTTGAATCTGCAACAATATATTAAAGTCTTCTTATATTAAGCCGCATTCAACGGACGCCTCTGAAATGCGATACGATCCCGCCCCTTCAGGGACAAGATTTTTAGGCGGCGACCTCAACGCAGCAACGAGAACAGGAGCACAGTTATGAAATTTCCCGTTTGCGATTTCGCGGAATCCGAAGAGGGATTCTATTCCCAATGCGCCAGTTGCCCTATTGAAGCCGATCAGGCCGGATGCGCTCTGAGCGAGCTGGCGGACGGCACCTACGAGTTTGTCGGCGAAACACCACACGGCGGCGTCAGGGCGGTTTTCTATTTCAAAAACGACGCGGGTGACCAGGTGGCCAAGCAGGATGCCGTGCATGTCGAAATCCATGAGTTCGATGCACAGGAGGCGTTGCTCGCCATTCTGTACGGCATGGTCGATCCGGAAGGCATGATCTACCTGAAAAAGTCCGACACTTGAACCGTCCGGGCAAACACCCAACAAGGCAACCATAATGTTTGATATCCACAATCCAACGGCTGACCATCAAGATATAAGGGATCTGACCATCATCGGTGGCGGTCCAACAGGCATTTTCGCGGCGTTCCAGTGCGGGATGAACAATATCTCCTGCCGCATCATCGAGAGCATGTCGCAGCTTGGCGGCCAGCTCGCGGCCCTCTACCCCGAAAAGCATATCTACGATGTCGCAGGTTTTCCGGAAGTTCCGGCCATCGATCTGGTCGAGAGCCTCTGGGCCCAAGCCGAGCGATATAATCCCGATGTGGTGCTCGGCGAGGCGGTGACCAAATATACCAAGCTCGACGATGGTACGTTCGAGATCAGAACCAACGCAGGCAACGTTTATCGTTCGCGCGCGGTGCTGATCGCGGCAGGGCTCGGCGCGTTCGAGCCAAGAAAACTGCCGCAGCTCGGCAATATCGATTACCTGACCGGCAGTTCGGTTTACTACGCGGTCAAGTCGGTCGATAATTTCAAGGGCAAGCGCGTGGTGATTGTGGGCGGCGGTGATTCGGCGCTCGATTGGACGGTCGGCTTGATGAAAAACGCCGAGTCGGTCACGCTGGTGCATCGTGCCAAGGAGTTTCAGGGGCACGGCAAGACTGCCCATGAGGTGGAGCAAGCCAAGGCGGATGGTTTGATCGACGTACATCTGCAAACCGAGGTCGCCAGCATCGAAGAGTCGAATGGCGCATTGACGCACGTGCATCTGCTCTCAAGCAATGGTGAGGAGTGGACGGTCGAGGCTGATCGCCTGCTGATCCTCATCGGTTTCAAGTCGAACCTCGGTCCGTTGGCCGGATGGGATCTCGAGCTGGCCGAGAATGCGCTGGTGGTTGATTCCCACATGAAAACTTCGGTTGACGGTCTCTATGCGGCGGGTGATATTGCCTACTATCCAGGCAAGCTCAAAATCATCCAGACCGGTCTGAGCGAGGCGACGATGGCCGTGCGCCACAGCCTTTCCTACATCAGGCCGGGCGAGAAGATTCGCAACGTCTTTAGTAGCGTCAAGATGGCTAAGGAGAAGAAGGCCGAGCAGGAAAAGAAGGCCGAGTAACGTTCATGTCTGTTTCGACTGCTTCACAGCCCTCGGCGTTTCAGGCCTGGATGCTGGCCATCCGGCCGAAAACGCTTCCGGCGGGCGCGATGCCGGTGGTGATCGGTTCGGCGCTCGCGGCGGCTGACGGTGTTTTCCGCCTGCTTCCGGCGCTGGTCGCGCTCATCTGCGCTCTCGGTATCCAGATCGTCACCAACTTCATCAACGAGATTTACGACTTCCGCAAAGGGGCCGATACCGCCGAGCGGCTTGGCCCGACGCGCACGGTCGCAGCAGGCATCATCACCGGCCAGACAATGACGCGGGTCTCCATCGCGCTCGGCATTTCGGTGTTCGTGCTTGGTTTGTACCTCGTCGCTATCGGCGGCTGGCCGATTTTTCTGATTGGGGTGCTCTCGCTGCTCTTCGCCTGGGCCTACACCGGCGGACCGTTTCCGATTGCTTACTGCGGTTTGGGCGACGTGTTTGTCTTCATCTTTTTCGGCCTCGTGGCGGTTGGCGGCACCTACTACGTGCAGGCGCTTTCGCTGCCGACGGCGGTGCTCGTGGCAGCCGCCGCGCCGGGTGCGTTCTCGGTCTGCATCCTCTTGGTGAACAATATCCGCGACATTGCCACCGACCGCAAAGTCGGCAAGATGACGCTTCCGGCCCGCATCGGTGCTCCGGCGGCTCGCGCGCTCTACGTTGCGCTGACCGTGTTGGCCTACGCTGTGCCGGTCTGGCTCGTCGTTAGTGCCGGATATTCGCCGTGGTGCCTCGCGAGTCTCGTCAGCCTGCCGCTCGCCATCGGCCAGGTGCGCACGCTGTACGCCTCCGAAGGTCGGGCGCTGAACGCGGTGCTGGCTGGTACCGGCAAGGTGCTGACCGTGCACGGTGCACTCTTTTCCGCCGGGCTTGTCATTCCCAACATCATTTCGATTTTTCGTCCATGAACACCGATCAGGTTCGCGTCGCGCTCGTCCAGATGAGCTGCGTTGAAAACCCGCAGGAGAATCTTGCAAAAGCCCAGGAGCGCATCCGTGAGGCTGCGGCGGGCGGGGCGAACATCGTCTGCCTGCAAGAGTTGTTCACTACGCTCTACTTCTGCCAGACTGAGGAGTACGAGCCGTTTGAGTATGCCGAGCCGATTCCCGGCCCCTCGACCGCTGTGTTGCAGGAGCTGGCCGCCGAACTCGGTGTGGTGATTGTGGCCTCGCTGTTCGAAATTCGCGCCCGTGGTGTGCATCACAACACGGCGGCGGTGATCGACGCTGACGGCAGCTACCTTGGCAAGTACCGCAAGATGCACATCCCGGATGATCCCGGCTTTTACGAAAAGTTCTATTTCGTGCCAGGTGACCTTGGTTACAGGATTTTCAAGACACGTTTCGGCAACATCGGCGTTCTGATCTGCTGGGATCAGTGGTACCCTGAAGCTGCGCGGCTCACGGCGCTTCACGGCGCGGACATCATCTTCTATCCGACCGCTATCGGCTGGGCGACCTCTGAGACTTCGCAGGAGGTTCGCGCGAGCCAGCAGCAGGCGTGGAAAACCGTACAGCTCGGCCACGCGGTTGCCAACGGCGTCTACGTGGCTGCGGCCAACCGCGCGGGCACCGAGGGCGAGCTGGAGTTCTGGGGCAACAGCTTCGTCTCCGACCCCTTCGGGCAGGTGGTTGCTGAAGCAGCGCACAGCAACGAAGAGACCCTCTACGCCGACTGCGATTTCTCGAAGATCGGCTTCTACCGCTCTCACTGGCCTTTCATGCGCGACCGCCGCATCGACTCGTACGACGAAATTTCACGGCGCTGGATTGATGAATAAACTGTTTTGACGATGAACCTGTTTGGCCACATTATTCTTTTTACGCTCATCGGCACTTGGCTTATTAAACTTGCCGCCGACTTGCTGAACCTCCGTGCCGCGTCGCCGACGCTACCCGAGGCGTTCCGCGACATCTACGATCCGAAAGAGTACCGCCGCTCACAGGAGTATCTCCGGGCCAACACGAAATTCTCGGTCATCAGCTCGACCTTCGATCTCGCGTTGCTGCTCGTTTTTTGGTTCGCGGGCGGCTTCAACTGGCTCGATCAGCTCATCCGCGCGTGGGGCTTCAATCCGATTGTCAACGGTGTGCTCTACATCGGTGCGCTGCTACTCTTCCAGGGCGTCGTCAACCTGCCGTTCAGCATCTACCACACCTTCGTGCTCGAAGAGAAGTTTGGCTTCAACCAGACTACGCTGAAGGTGTTCGCCGCCGATCTCGTTAAAACGCTTCTGCTTGCCGCTGTCATCGGCGCGCCTGTGCTAGCGGCGATTCTGTGGTTTTTCGAGAGCGCCGGGCCGCTTGGCTGGCTCTGGGCGTGGGGCGGCGTGACGGCGTTCAGTCTGCTTTTGCAATATGTTGCGCCGACCTGGATTATGCCGATGTTCAACAAGTTCGAGCCGCTCGAAGATGGCGAGCTGCGCAAGTCGATCATGGATTACGCCGCCGAGGTACGCTTTCCGCTTACCGGAATCTACGTCATGGACGGCTCGAAGCGCTCGGCGAAGGGCAACGCCTTTTTCACCGGATTCGGCAAGAACAAGCGCATCGCGCTCTTCGACACGCTCATCAAAAACCACTCGACCGGCGAGCTGGTGGCCGTCCTCGCGCACGAAATCGGCCACTTCAAGAAGAAGCACATCCTCATGTCGATGGTGCTGAGTATGCTCAACCTCGGCGTGGTCTTCTACCTGCTCTCGCTCTTCATGAACAACCGGATGCTCTTCGAAGCGTTTTACATGCAGGAGACCTCGGTCTATGCGAGCCTGCTCTTCTTCTCGCTGCTCTACAGCCCGGTGGAGTTCATCCTTTCGATTTTGATGCAGATGCTCTCGCGCCGCAACGAGTTCGAGGCCGACAACTACGCCGTTACAACCTATCGGAATGGTGCACTGATCGCCGACGCGCTTAAAAAACTTTCGCGGCAGAACCTATCGAACCTGACGCCACATCCGTTCTACGTGTTCCTGAACTACTCCCATCCACCGGTGTTGCAGCGCGTCGAAAGGATCGAAGCGGCGGCCCGGCACTGAACTCAATCCATTCCAGTCACAAAGCACTGATGAGCGCACCGACCTACCTTATGCCGCCCGAGTGGGCGCCGCACGCTTCGACCTGGCTTTCGTGGCCGCACAAGCTCGAATCGTGGCCCGGCAAGTTCGAGCCGGTTCCGGCGGTTTTCGCCGAGCTGGCCTATCAGCTCAGCCGCTCCGAGATGGTCAATATTAACGTGCTCGACGATGTGATGGAGGCGCAGGCGCGAGCGCTGCTGAAGGAGCGCGATCCCGAAGGCAAGTATGCCGAGCGCATCGTCTTCCACCGGATTCTGACCAACGACGCCTGGTGCCGCGACCACGGCCCGAACTACGTCATCCGCACGCAGGATGGCAAGCGTGATAAAGTCATCATGAACTGGGAGTACAACGCCTGGGGTGGCAAGTACAAGCCGTACGACGACGACAACGCCGTGCCGGAGCGCGTGGCGAAGATTCAGGGGCTACCGATGTTTTCGACCGGCATGGTGCTCGAAGGCGGCGCGATCGATGTCAACGGTGCGGGCCTTCTGCTCACCACCGAAGCGTGCCTGCTCAACCCCAACCGCAACCCCTCGCTGAGCAAAGAGGAGATTGAAGCGCAGCTCTCGCGCTACCTCGGCATCCGCAAAGTGCTCTGGCTCGGCGATGGCATCGCAGGCGACGACACCGATGGCCACGTCGATGACATGGCTCGCTTCGTCAACGAGAACACCGTCATCATCGCCGTCGAGGATGATCCGGAGGACGAAAACTACAAGCCGCTTCAGGAGAACTACGAGCTCCTCAAAACCATGACCGGCCTCGACGAAGAGCCGCTCAACGTCGTCAAGCTCCCCATGCCTGAACCAGTGTTCTACGACGGCGAGCGCCTCCCGGCCAGCTACGCTAACTTTTACATTGCCAACACCGTTGTTCTCGTGCCAACCTACCTCTGCTCACGCGATCAAGAGGCAATCGACATTCTACAACAATGCTTCCCCGGAAGGGAAGTCATCGGCATCGATTGCAGCGACCTCATCTGGGGCCTCGGCGCGATTCATTGCGTAACGCACGAAGAACCGGTGGGGTGAACGAAGAAGTCGCTGTCGGAATCGAGTGAGGGCATGTCAGTGATTTTCTCAAAACAGAGGTGCAAACATCCAGTGCAGTTTTCTTAGATTTCTTACAGACAGTAATACGGGGTAGCGTGATATGCCCTTTAAGAGATATTAAAAAAGGAAGTTGCTGCATGAAAACGTATCAGCACCCCCTTGCTGAAGTGTTCGGCTTCATAACCGACGACCATTCCGCGAAAGCCCAACGGTATCGCTCACACCGGCTGTGTCCGTTCAATAACAAGGTTCCCAACTGTACCAAAGACAAAGCTAAAAACCCTCTTGGGGTATGCAGCATCCTGCAAAACGAGAAGCCGGTTATTACCTGCCCGGTGCGTTTTCGTGAAGAGTGGCTGATTACTGATGATGCGGCATCCTTCTTTTTCGGAGATAATGTGCGCTGGAGTTCGCTGACCGAAGTTCGTCTGAACGATGCCAACGGGAAATCGGCTGGTAACATTGATGTGGTTCTTGTTGCATACGACGAGCAGGGGAA
>DRSQ01000122.1 GCA_011372505.1 Chlorobaculum parvum
ATGCGGGAAACATAAACAGAGTCGGTGAACTGGGGAATAAACTCCTTGGGAAAAAAATTCCCGCTTTCAGCGGACCTTTCCGAATAAAAACGATCGGGTTGCACATAGGTGGTGCGCACCAGGCTATCGAGGACGGCGGTAATCCGCGAAGCACTCATTTCCGGGACGCTGAAGTATTGCTCCCCAAGCGATTCGGAGTGAAAGCAAGCAATCTGCACGATGACGCAGAAAAGAAAAAATCCTGACTGCAATTTTTTTTTCACGAGTTTGGCCGATTTAATAAAGTCGCAAAGAAGCAAGTCATGGCACAAACAACCTAAAATTTAACATAACCAGAGGGCCCGATTAATACAACACAGAGAATTGCCAAAGCAGTCCCAAGCACTCAACAAAAAACTCAAGAATGAGCAAGGAAAATGCTGGAAAAAACGAGGGAACGCGCATCGCTGATTCAGGCCGACTCACGAGAACGGCCACTGTAAACCGCTCGCCATAGAGTGGTCAATAACCGACTTTCCACAGAAACAGCCCAGCGGCGTCAGCGGGCACGAGCGATGCGGGCCGCTGACCGCTTTCAAGCATTTGCAGGAAATCCGACTCTTCGAACCGGCCCATCCCGGCCTCGATCATCCCGGCCACCAGAAAGCGCACCATGCTGCGGAGGAAACGGTTCGCCTCGATGCGAAACACGTGGAACCGCCCGGAGCGGTACCAGCAAGCATCCGTGACAGTGCAGAGGGTTCCGTGCTGGTCGGAACTCTCTTTCGAGAACGCCGCGAAATCGTGGGTTCCGACAAGCAGCGCGGCCAGCCGGTTCATCACGGCGACGTCCGGTTTGCCATGCGAACACCCGGCGAAGCGGCTGTCGATGGCTGACGGGCGTTCGAGCAGGAAGTAGCGGTACTCCCTCGACGCTGCACTGAAGCGAGCGTGGAACGACTCCGGCGCTTGGCGCATGGTGGTGATGCGAATCGTGGCGGGAAGCAGCGAATTGGCCGAGTGCATCAGCCGACCCGTCGGCATCGGCGAACCGGTGGCGAAGCTCGCCACCTGACCGCGAGCGTGCACGCCCCGATCGGTTCGGCCCGCACCGTCGATGCTCACCGGCTCCTGCGTGATGCGCCCAAGCACCCGTTCGATCTCGCCCTGCACGGTCAGCACCCCTCCCGGCTGGCGCTGCCACCCCGAGTAATTGGTACCATCATACTCGATCTGTATTTTGATGGTTCTCTGCGATTCGGCCATATTTACTAACCCCCTTCAATCGTTCCGCTTATCTTTCCACGATAATAATTATCTTTAGCCATAATTTTTGCCTCATCGATCCAGAATATCTGACAGTTTGACGATCCAATCCCTCGACCGGCTTCTCACATCGCTCGAAAAAGCGAGACGCGCAAGCGCTTCCAGTTACGCCATCCCGAATCTCTGGAGCAGTAGCGCGACCGGAGTTTCGCTGGTCGATCCCTTTGACTATTTCATCGACACGCTCAGCGCGATCCGCAACGCGCCGCCAACCGCACTGAACGCCGGGCCTGAAGATTCCGACTGGAGCGCTTCGGCGACCGTTTACAACCTCTTCGTTCGGTACGATGCGGCGTTCGACCACAACCTCGACGGGCACATAGGCACGGATGCGCTGCCGGAGGGATTCCGCGAAACCGGCACGCTGCTGAAAGCGATCGCGATGCTCCCGTATATCAAGAGGATGAGCATCAACACGCTCTACCTGCTGCCACTGACCAGCATCGGCGCGGTCAACCGCAAGGGTTCGCTCGGCTCGCCCTACGCGATCAAGAACCCGTACCAGCTCGACGAAACCCTTGGCGAACCGGCGCTCGACCTGCCGCTCGAAACGCAACTGAAGGCGCTCGTCGAAGCGGCCCACCACCTCGGAATGCGAGTCGTTTTCGAGTTCGTCTTCCGGACGACCTCCATCGACAGCGACTGGATCGAACCGCACCCGGAGTGGTTCTACTGGATCAGATCCGGCGAGAACCTGCCGCCCTACGCCGCTCCGGCGTTCGGCGACGACCTGCTCACCCGCATCTATGAGCAGGTGGACAAGCACGATTTCCACGAACTTCCCGAACCGGACGAGGCGTACCGCAGCCGTTTCGTTCCCGCTCCGGAGAAGCTGACGCTCAGCGCGGATGGCTACACCGGCGCGACGGCGGATGGCGGCGAGTGCGTTATCGCGAGCGCCTTTTCGGACTGGCCGCCGGACGACCGCCAGCCGCCGTGGACGGATGTCACCTACCTGAAGCTGCACGATTTGCCGCGCTTTAACTACATCGCGTACAACACGATACGGATGTACGACGAGGCGCTCGAACGCCCGGAGTTCCACACGACGGCGCTCTGGCACGAGATCACCGGCATCATTCCGCACTACCGAAAAGAGTTCGGCATCGACGGCGCGATGATTGACATGGGCCACGCCCTGCCGCCGGAATTGAAGGCTTCGATCGTGGCCGAAGCGCGACGCGACGGGCCGGAGTTCGCCTTCTGGGACGAGAACTTCGACCCGTCGCCAAAGCTGAAGAAGGAGGGGTTCAACGCCGTGTTCGGCTCGCTGCCGTTCGTGATTCACGACGTGCTCTTCATCAAGGGGCTGCTGAATTTCCTGAACCGCAACGGCGTGGCGATTCCGTTTTTCGCCACTGGTGAAAACCATAACACACCGCGAGTCTGCCACAACCTTGCGGGCAAAGAGGCGGGACGCCGCCGCGCGCTCTTCCTCTTCACGCTTGGCGCGGTGCTTCCGGCTATGCCGTTCATCCATTCGGGAATGGAGATTTGCGAGTGGCATCCGGTCAACCTCGGCCTGAACTTCACCGACGACGACCGTCAGCGCTTCCCCGCCGAGACATTACCACTCTTCGCGCCCGCCGCTTGCGACTGGGCGGAGTCGAACGGCCTCGCCCCGCTCTGCGACGATATCCGCAAGGTGCTCGACATCCGTGAACGCTACTTCGAGCTGATTCGATGCGGCGATAAAGGTTCGATCACGCAGCCCTACATCTCCGATCCGCAACTCCTGACCGTCATGCGCAAATCGGGCGGCAGGAACCTGGTGTTCGTCGGCAACAGCAACTTCGAGCAGCCGGTTTCCGGGACAATGGAGTTCGACCGGCAAGAGATGGAACTCGACGAGCTGATTTCAGGGCAGACGCTGGCGGCTTCCGGTCACAAGCTCGTGGCCGATTTCGCTCCCGGCCAGTGTGTGCTGTTTGAGCTACCGGGCATAGACGAAGAGTAATTCCGAAAATTTTTCCAGTAAACCATTTGATTATCATCACATCATGTCACTTCTCGTCATTGGATCCCTCGCTTTCGACGACATCGAAACTCCCTTTGGCCGCTCCGACAACACCCTCGGCGGCTCATCGACCTACATCGCGCTGTCGGCAAGCTACTTCACCGAAGACCCCATCAAAATGGTAGGCGTCGTCGGTTCCGATTTCGGTAAAGAGCACTTCGACCTGCTCCACTCCAAGAACATCGACACGAAGGGAATCCAGGTCATCGAGGATGGCAAAACCTTCCGCTGGGCGGGCCGCTACCACTACGACATGAACACCCGCGACACGCTCGACACGCAGTTGAACGTCTTCGCCGCGTTCGATCCGCACGTCCCGACGCAGTACCGCGACTCGAAGTATGTCTGCCTCGGCAACATCGATCCCGAATTACAGCTCAAGGTGCTCGACCAGATCACCGACCCGGAGCTGGTCGTCTGCGACACGATGAACTTCTGGATCGAGGGCAAACCCGAAGAGCTGAAAAAGGTGCTCAAGCGGGTTGACGTCTTCATCGTCAACGACAGCGAAGCCCGCGAGCTGAGCGGCGAACCGAACCTGGTCAAGACCGCGCGCATCATCCGCGAAATGGGGCCGAAAACGCTTATCATCAAAAAGGGCGAACACGGCGCGCTGCTCTTCACCGACAACGGCATCTTCGCCGCCCCGGCCTTCCCGCTCGAATCGATCTACGACCCGACCGGCGCAGGCGACACCTTCGCAGGCGGCTTCATCGGCCACCTAGCCCGCTGCGGCAACACCAGCGAAGCCGAGATGAGAAAAGCCATGCTCTACGGCAGCACGATGGCCAGCTTCTGCGTCGAGCAGTTCGGCCCTTACCGCTACAACGAGCTCAATATGCTCGAAGTCGACGACCGCTACCAGAGCTTCCTCGATCTATCGAGGATTGGCGAGTAACCAGCGCCTTGCACCAAACCTGTAGGGGCGGACCTATGTGTCCGCCCTTGCGGGTAACAGCGGTGGACGTCGTGGACAAAGTGGACTTGGTGGACAGAAGACGAAGACAATCTTTCTTCCCGGCAGTCCCAATCGTCTCACAAGTCCCAAACGTCCCAAAAGTCCCAAACCAAACCCAACTCACCACCATGCAGCAACTCACCCCACTCGACATAGCCTTCATTGCGGGGTACCTGCTGTTGACCCTGCTGGTTGGCCTGTTCTTTTCGCGGCGAGCCTCCGAAAACGTCGGCGAGTTTTTCCTTTCGGGGCGCAAGCTGCCGTGGTGGATCGCGGGCACCGGTATGGTCGCCACCACCTTCGCCGCCGACACGCCGCTCGCCGTGGCGGGGTTCGTGGCCAGGAACGGCATCGCGGGCAACTGGGTGTGGTGGACCTTCGTATCGGGCGGAATGCTCACGGTCTTCTTCTTTGCGCGGCTCTGGCGGCGGGCAA
>DRSQ01000123.1 GCA_011372505.1 Chlorobaculum parvum
CATCGGGATGCCGCTTCCGGAGGTTTTCAGCTCGCTGTACGAGGCCGGAAAACTCCGGATCATCGATCCCGACCCGCACCTGTTCACCCACTCGCTCTCGTTCGTGAGCGCCTTCGTCGGCGGGGTGCTGCTCTCGCTCTCGTCGCACGGCGTCGATTACCTGATGGTGCAGCGCATCCTCGGCTGCAACGGACTCGGTTCGGCGCGCAAGGCGATGATCGGTAGCGGCATTTTCGTGCTCTTCCAGTTCGCGCTCTTCTTGCTTGCCGGCTCGCTGATCTACGTGTTCATGCACGGTGCGCCGATGCAGAAAGACCGCGAGTTCACTACCTTCATCGTCACGGCGCTGCCCGCCGGACTCAAGGGGGTGCTGCTGGCGGGAATCCTCGCTGCCGCCATGTCAACCCTCTCCTCCTCGGTCAACGCGCTCGCTGCGTCCACCGTCACCGACCTGCTGAAGGGCAAAACCTCGCTCACCATGTCGCGCTTCATCAGCGTCGGCTGGGCGACGGTGCTGATCGGCATCGCCCTCTTGTTCAACGAAAACGACAAATCGATCGTGATGCTCGGCCTCGAAATCGCCTCATTCACCTACGGTGGACTGCTCGGGCTGTTTCTTCTGTCGCGCAGCAGCCGGGAATTCCGCTCCAGCAGTCTGGTGGCCGGACTGCTGGCAAGCACTGGCATCGTGTTCCTGCTGAAATTTCTTGGCTTGGCATGGACCTGGTACATAGCCGTATCAGTGATGGTAAATCTGCTGGTAACCCTGCTCTTCGAGGCTTTACAGCCACAAAAGCGTTCCGGAATTTCGAACTAACAAGGCTGGAGACCCCGAATATACTTGGGAGAAAAAGAGCGTAAGGTTCGATATTTTTATTACCAAAACTGTATCTTGACGAATAGGCAAATTACTGTGGATAGTAGTCTTTCCATTCATGCCGGAATATTGTAAAAAACCTCTCCTGAAACCGATCGAAAGAGACAGCATGAAAAACAACGCCCCTATCCTGGTCATCGAGGATGAGGAGGACATCCGGCAGATGATCTGCGATATTCTTCAAGAAGATGGCTACAGCACCTTACAGGCAGCGGATGGAAATGAAGGCCTTCAGCTTTTGAGAAAAACACCCGAGTCCCGCATCGTCATCACCGACCTGTTGATGCCGGAAAAAGAGGGCATCGCAACCATAGGCGAACTGCGCAAGGACTTTCCCTGGATGAAAATCGTAGCCATATCGGGCGGCGGAATCTCTTTTCCGGAAAACTATCTCAACCGCGCCAAGGCGATGGGGGCAGACGCAACGCTCTGCAAACCTTTCGGAAGTAGTGAACTGTTGAGCATCATTGAGGAGTTGAACCAGTAAGCCGGAGCAACTGGGCCAACATGCAACCGGACACTGAACCCCTTTACAGAGAAAACGCACAAGAGACCACAAGGAAACGATCATGCAGGACGACAGCTCCATGCCCGAACCTCACGCCTTAACGGCTAAAGAGGCAGGAGAGGCAGCCATTATTGGCCTCTGGGAGTGGAATGTTCAGAGCGGAGCATTGCGCATCGACCAGCAATGGGCCGCCATAGCCGGTTACGCCTTGAAAGAGCTTGCGCCCATGACCATGGAGCGTTGGCAACAACAGCTCCATCCCGACGATCGTGAACGTGCCGTCAAATCACTCGAAGAGCTGGCGGCCGGGGAATCCGCTTTATTGGAACTGGCCATGCGAGTACGCCACAAATGCGGATGCTGGATTAATGTTCTCGATCGCGGAAAAGTGCTTGATTACGACTCGAACGGCAAACCGCTGAGTATTGCCGGATCACGACAGGTTCTCAATACAGCAAAAGCTGATAGCTCGTTGCCAATGGAGAGCAGCGCGTTGGAATTGCGCACCTTAATCGAAAATATCCCGGGCACGATCTATCGAATCGACATGTCAGGCACAACAACCCTGTTCTCCAGCCCACCGGCATTTTTGAAAGACTCCTCTGCCAAGCAGAGCGCAACGCCTCTGCTCGAAACCCTCTCGATGATACACCCTGATGATCGCCAGATGGTTACCGAAACGTACAGTAAACTCACATCAACCCCACAATCGGTCAAGATATCATACCGGGTTGTCACAGAACAGAACGCCATCCGCTGGATCGAAGACCAGAAAACCTCGACATTTTCGGATAACGGAACCTTCAAAAGCATCGACGGCATTCTGTTCGACATCACTGACCGGGTAGCTGCCGTAGAAGAGACCCGCAGGCTCGAATCGCAAGTGCGCAAGTCACAGCGCCTTGAAACCATCGGCACCCTCGCCGGCGGCATCGCCCACGATTTCAACAACATCCTCACACCGATTCTCGGATATGCCGAAATGGGGCTCGGCAGTATGGAAGAGGATGACCCGATGTATGAGTACTTTACCGAAATCATGCAGGCCGCCGAACGTGCCCAAAAGCTCGTCTCACAGATTCTGACTTTCAGCCGGGCTCAGGATGGGAAACCCTCGGCAGTGCCCATACAGAACATCATCAACGAAGCGCTCAAGCTGCTCAGGCCATCCCTGCCATCAACCATCTCAATCGAACAGCACATCGACACAAACTGCCGTAGCGTGCTGGCCGATCCGTCCCAGATTCATCAGGTCATCGTCAACCTCTGCACCAATGCATTCCACGCCATGGAGCATAGCGGCGGCACCCTGACCATCAGCCTCAAAGAGATACAGCCCGGAGAAAAGCAAGCCGCCTCTTTACCGCATCTTCTGGAATCGGACTACGTCAGGCTCACGATTTCAGATACCGGAAATGGCATGGATGAGGCCACCATAGAGCGTATTTTCGAACCCTTTTTCACGACCAAATCGATTGAAAAAGGCACCGGCCTCGGGCTTTCGGTCGTGCATGGCATAGTCAACGGTGCCGGGGGCCAGATTTTCGCAGAAAGCAGCCAAGGCAAGGGCTCGACATTCAATGTCTATCTGCCAGTCATCAATGCGAACAGCG
This sequence comes from Chlorobaculum parvum, assembly GCA_011372505.1. Classification (GTDB taxonomy): domain Bacteria; phylum Bacteroidota; class Chlorobiia; order Chlorobiales; family Chlorobiaceae; genus Chlorobaculum; species Chlorobaculum parvum_B. Next base: position 2,999 of record DRSQ01000123.1, read on the forward strand.
CCCCGGAAACGCCACAAAAACCTCAGGTCAACAGACAGAAAGCCAAGATTCTTTTTGTTGACGACGAGCCCGCAGCAGTTCAGATGATGATCATTATGATGCAAAAACTTGGCTATACAATCCACGCCGAGAAATCACCGGTCGAGGCGCTTGAGCGGTTCCGTGAAAATCCGGAACAGTACGACCTGGTCATCACCGATCTGACCATGCCGGAAATGACCGGCACTCAACTAGCAGGGGAACTCCACAAACTTCTGCCATCAGTTCCGATCATCCTGATGACCGGCTATGGCAAAGTTGTCGACAACGATATACCACTGAATCATTATGGCATCAACCGTTTGCTCACAAAGCCGGTAAAGCTGGCTCAACTGGCATCTACAGTCAATGAAGTGCTCAACGAAAACAATCTGAGTAAAACACAATGAAAATCCTTGTCATCGACGACGATCCATCCGTCAGGAAGTTTATCGCCACAACTCTGAAAAATGAGAGCCATACAGTCACTGAAGCTGAAAACGGTGTGGAAGGACTGAAAAAATTCCAGGAAGAGAGGGACATCAACATCATCATCACCGATCTGATCATGCCCGATAAAGAAGGCTTGGAAACCATCATTGAAATACGGAAAATCAATCCGTCGATAAAGATTCTTGCGATTTCAGGAGGCGGGAAGGTCGGTCCGGAAAACTTTCTCCTGCTTGCCGATGCCGTTGGAGCCAATGCGACGCTCAAAAAGCCTTTCAGCGGGCAAGAGCTGCTCATGTGCCTGAAGTTGCTGGAGTGATCGTCATGGCTTAGAATGGCTATTGCTACGATCCATTATTTTTTTTACCTTGATCGAAGGAGTGGAAATTCATCCATAACAAAGAGTACATCATGAACAACCCGTTAGGCGCATTTGAGCAAGCTGCAGCAGCTTATGGCAGATTTCTTGAAGTCTTCATCGATGGCCACTGGTGGGTTACCGGTGACGCTCTTGAAAATATTGGCAAAACCACAAAAAGGCTTGGAGCGAATGCTTACCCGCACCTATATGGTGGCGGTGCTGGAGTCGGCCTGAGAGGTTCATCACCAACAGCATCCGGTTTTGCCACTCCGAACAAAGAGACCAAAAACCGCTTCGCGGACTGACGATATTAAAAAAGGGGCTGTCAAGCCCCTTTTTTTAAGTCCCTGCCCTGCCGTTATTGAAGGAATCTGATTCAATAGGTACCTTTCAATAAGCCTGCCGCAGCCTCCCGCTTTACAATGCACTGACGGACCACGATAGTTCAGACAACAAGGCAGGCATCAAGCTTTTCAACACTAAACCCAAGGAGAACTTGCCATGGCAGAAGAAAAAAAGCAAGCCGCTCAGAAACCCGCCGAAAAAGCCGAGACAGTAAAGATCGAAGAGGTTGATACCATGAAGGCCATTGACTTCGCCGTCAAAAGCTTAACGGAAACGGGAGTCAACCAGCTCAATCTGGTTTCAAACACCATTCAGTCCGCAATTCCCCCAATCACTGATGCCGTGCAAAACGTCACCTATACGGTTTCATCATCTGTCAAATCAGTAACTGATGCCGTAACCCCCATAACTGAAGCAGTTGGCGGGCTTGGAAATGCGATTGCCGAAATGGTCGGTGCAGTTACAAATTCAGCTGTCTCTGTCACCACATCAGGAGTTGAAACCATTACCACAGCTCTTGGTTCGGCAACATCAGGAAAAACAGCCGCAACCCCTTCAGCAGCACCAAAACCATCTGCTACATCCGCTAGTAAAGTATCAGCTCCTTCTGCAAAAAAGAGCTGAATCGACCGGTACGTAGCCGTAGCCCCGACAACTCGAGGCTACGGCATGCTGTTTTAACAGCCACGGCTCAACGCTCTGGACGCCTCGTTATGAGAGCTTGGCATAATACTCCGCAAGCGACTGCTGGGGTTCTTCGGCCTCGACAACCACCTCAAAGGTCTTGTTGGCAGCCGCCGGAACCCACAGCGAAAGTACCGCCAGTTCAGCCACATCAGACCGGTTAATCCACCCATTCCAGAGCCGGTCGCCCTGATCTACATGAAGCCTGTACTGAAGAGGCTCATCGTCTTTAAGGCCGCCCGGACGAATAATGGTATAAGAGCGTCCGTTGGCAGCAAACAGCTCTCTGATATGCTCCTCAGCAACGAGCTTCTTGCTCAACACGCCACCGAACAGGTTGAGCGGATGGAACCACTTGGTGACGGCAAGGGAACTGACCATCACGAAATGCCTTGCGCCAGCCTTTGCTGCTTCATCGGCAAGCCTGATCGCGCCATCACGGTCAACCTCTGAGGGAGAGGCCTCGCCGCTCACCGCAGAAGAGCCAAGTGCGGAGATGACGGCATCGCATCCGCTGACCGCACGCCTGACCGCCTCGGGATCCTGGATTTTTCCTTCCACAACTTCAACGGTGTCCCCAAACATCTCCCGTGCTTTCTGTTCCGAACGGGCAAGCACCCGTACTGGCACCTTGTAATGCAATAAGCGCCTAACGACCCAACTTCCAGTTTTTCCGGTTGCGCCCGCCACCAACACCTTTTTGCTGTATTCCTTTTTGTCATCCATGATTACATTTATTTATCTTCATGCAGATATTTATAAACCAAAACCAGAGCTGGCGTCATTCAGTTTCCGACGGGTTTTTGACTGAATCGCCTTGACAGAGGCAGCCAACCTGATGGACTCTCTCTCTTTTTCATTAATTTTTGAGTCAAACCGTCATACGTCATTCCGACAAGCTGACACTTTTTCAGGCATACCACTCTACTGCATCATGAAAGCTCATACCCTTGCCATTCCAGCCATGCTTTTTGCAGGCCTTTGCTCGCTCACGCCTTCCGCTCATGCGTACAACCGCGACCAGCTCAACCTGCTTCGCAGCAATGTCGAAAAATGGAACTCCATGCGAGCCGCGCAGCCAGAACTGCCGATCGACCTCTCGAAAGCCAATCTGGAGGATGCCAATCTGGATGGAGCAAATCTTTCAGAGGCCAACCTTTCAAAGGCAGACCTGAGCGGAGCTTCACTTGACCAGACCGATCTTCGCAAGGCAAACCTCTCGATGGCCTATCTGAAACGAGCCGACCTGAAAAAGGCCGATCTTTCCGGGGCATGGATGGTTGGCGCAAATCTGAGGGATGCATTCCTCAAAGATGCCCGACTGACGAGGGCCAACCTCTCCGGAACCAATCTGCGATGGGCAAAGCTCTGGAGTACCGACCTCAGGCAGGCCAACTTGAAAAGTACCAAGCTTTTTGAAACAAATTTTGACAAAGCCAACCTCAAAGGAACGTTATTTACGAAGGCAGTACGCCTTGACAACGCGGTCATGGACGATGCCAAAGTGTCGAACAATACCATTTTACCATCTGGTGAACCGGCATCAAGAGGATGGGCAATGCGGCACAACAGCCGCTTTGTCAAGGAGGAGCCAGCCGCACCTGTCGAATTTGTTCCCCCGATTGTCGCACCACCGGTGATCAATCCGGAAAACCTGCCCGAAGGTGCTGCCGCTCAACCGGCTCCCGATATACGGGAGGTTGAAGAGTGGAATACAATGAGAGCTGAGCATCCCGAGGCGCACCTCGAAATGAGCGAGGAAAAGCTTGGCGATACACAGCTTGAGGGGATTGATCTAAGCAATGCAAACCTGAAACAATCGGACTTCGAAAGCGCAGACCTCGATAAGGCCAATCTTGCCGGAGCCAATCTGGCGGGAGTCAATTTCAGCCGTGCAGACATGAAAGGGGCCAGCCTGAAAGGGGCCAATCTTGAAGGTGCGGTGCTCGACCGAGCGTTTCTGAAACAGGCCTGCCTGTCGGAGGCCAATCTCAGGCGCACGAACCTTTTTAGGGCAATGCTTTATGGAGCAAACCTGGACAGGGCCGACCTGACCAAAGCATCGCTATTCGATGCCAATCTTGAAAAAGCCTCGCTGAAAGGAACCAACCTGACCGGCGCAAACCTTATCGGCATCAACCTGAACGGAGCAGTGATTTCGTCCTCGACGATTACACCTTCAGGCAAACCAGCCACGCGAAGCTGGGCAGTACTCAACAACGCGATCTTTACTGATCAGTAATCGGTGCCAGCAACCTGAAAAGGTTTAACGGAAAACAACGCACATCATGGCAAACATTCTCGTCGCCAGCTATTACAGCCGCTGGGATCTGGCCCACCACAAGGGCCGTATCGCCCTGTACGACTCAAGCAACCAGCTTATCGAAAACCACCTGTTCGCCGACCCGGCAGAGTTCCAGGCGGTCGCAAGCATGTTGCGGCATGAAAAACCACTCTGGTTCGATACCGAAGCAAAGCACCTGCGCACCGGATCAGAGCCGGTTGGCGAGTGGGAAACGTAAAAAGCGGACGTCGTAAAACAGCGCTCAGTTGGGAAAACGCTTTCTGTGGAGAAACTGCTGGAACGGATGGGCCTTGCTGAGATTGGGGTCGTTAACCGGCACAACGTGCCTCTTGCCGGTTCTGGTGACAACCTCTATGGTTCCATCACCCTTGACAGAAGAGACCTTCCAGTACTTGTCAACGACGTAGTGGTAATGCTCCCCGTGCTCAAGGGGATAGATTTGCCTGGCCCTCGGCCCCGGCG